>JACDBQ010000826.1 GCA_013694845.1 Acidobacteriota bacterium | reverse complement strand
CAGGGGGACATTGGTTCAGCCGCCAACGCCGCCATCAGCGCATCTCCGGCGATGAACATCGCCGGCCCCATTGAAGCGGGTCCGAAGCTTTCGCAAAGCCCTCAGCAGCGCGCAGAAATCTCCGGCGATGAACATCGCCGGCCCCATTGAAGCCGGAATGTCAGCTAGCAGACCTATTGCTCGCGGATCGATCTCCGGCGATGAACATCGCCGGCCCCATTGAAAGTCGTTTGAATCTCCGACGCGGGACGCGGGGTGCGGAATGCGAGCGCCTCCGGCTATCGGCTCCGTCTCGGCGCTAGTCAGGGCCTCGCTGCGCTGCGGATCTGGTCCGTCACCCGGACGACGTCGGTCATCGTCTTCACGTCGTGGACCCGTACGATGTGCGCGCCCATCAGGACGGAGGCGGTCACCGCCGCTGCCGTTCCCCATTCGCGCTCCGCCGGCGGTCGTTCACCGAGCGCCTGCTTCAGAAACGACTTCCGGGAAGGGCCCGACAAGACCGGACGATCGAGGGCGGCGAGCTCAGAGAGGCGCGCCAGGAGCTGGTAGCTGTGTTCCGGGCGCTTGGCGAAGCCAAACCCGGGATCGAGCACGACCGACTCCCGCCTGACCCCGGCGCGTGTCGCGCGATCCACGGCCTCCTGCAGTTCCCGGCTCACGTCCGCGACGACATCCTGATACACCGCCCGGTCATACATCTCCCGCGAACGTCCGCGCGTGTGCATCAGGATCAAGGCAGTCCCCGTCTCGGCGGCTGCGGCCGCCAGGTCGGGATCGTACTGGAGCCCGCTGATGTCGTTGATGATGGACGCGCCCCTGGCGACCGCCGCGCGTGCCACAACGGCCTTGTAGGTATCGATCGAGAGAAGCGCGGTGGTCTGGCCGGCGAGCCGCTCGATGACCGGCAGCACCCGGCGCATCTCTTCGTCTGCCCCCACCGAGTCGGCACCGGGCCGCGTGGATTCTCCGCCGATGTCCAGGATGTCGGCGCCCTCCTCTGCCATCCGCAATCCGGCCTCGACCGCCCGGTCGGCATCCGAATGCAGACCCCCATCCGAGAAGGAGTCCGGCGTGATGTTGAGGATGGCCATCACTAGCGTCCGCTCGCCCAGACGCATCACGCGCCCTGTCGGCAGAGGAACCTCGTAGACCTTGCGCTTGAACATCAGGTGAAAGAGAAAGGGGCCGACGGAGATCTTATCTCCGTCGGCCCCTTGACAGCTGACAGCTGATAGCTATTCCTGCGTGAGCGGCTTGTTCATCGGCTGCAGCGGCGGCACGAGGGAGGGCCGTTCCTTGGCCGGGCGCTTCGGACCGTCTTCGGGCGCGCGCGATGACACCGGCGGCACGAACTCCTCCAGCGGCTCGCCGGCCGCGATCCTGCGGACTTCCTCCGCATCGAGCACCTCGCGCGCGAGCAGGGCGTCGGCGATCTGGAGCAGGGTGGTCTTGCGCTCGGTGAGCAGCGCCTTGGCCTTCTCGTAGTTGTTCGAGATGATCCGCCGGATCTCCTGGTCGATGTGGACGGCGGTGTCTTCGCTGTAGTCCTGGTGCTGCGCGATCTCGCGGCCGAGGAAGATCTGCTCTTCCTTCTTGCCGAACGTCAGAGGCCCCATGGCCTCGCTCATGCCCCATTCGCAGACCATCTTGCGGGCCATCTCGGTCGAGCGCTCGATGTCGTTCCCGGCGCCGGTCGTCATGGCGCCGTTCATCGTGATCTCTTCAGCGAGACGGCCGCCAAGAAGGATCGCGACCTGGTCGTTGAGGTAGTCCCGCGAGTAATTGTGCTTGTCTTCGAGCGGCAGCATGGTGGTCAGGCCGAGCGCCATCCCGCGCGGGATGATGGTGACCTTGTGGACCGGGTCCGCGTGCGGCAGCAGCACCGCGAGCAGTGCGTGGCCGGCCTCGTGGATCGCCGTCACCTTCTTCTCTTCGTCGTTGATGATCATCGAACGACGCTCCGAGCCCATGAGAACCTTGTCCTTCGCGAACTCGAAGTCCTGCATGCGGACGACCTTCTGGTTGTAGCGCGCGGCATTGAGCGCCGCCTCGTTCACCAGGTTCGCGATGTCGGCGCCGGAGAAGCCGGACGTGCCCCGCGCCATCACGTGAATGTTCACGTCGTCTCCGAGCGGGATCTTCTTCGTGTGGACGGCGAAGATGCCCTCGCGTCCCTTCACGTCGGGGCGGTTGACGACGATGCGGCGGTCGAAACGGCCGGGGCGAAGCAGTGCGGGATCGAGGACGTCCGGCCGGTTCGTGGCGGCGACAAGGATGACGCCTTCATTGGATTCGAAACCGTCCATTTCGACCAGCAACTGGTTCAATGTCTGCTCGCGCTCGTCGTGTCCGCCTCCGAGACCGGCGCCCCGATGACGGCCGACCGCGTCGATTTCATCGATGAAGACGATGCAGGGGGCGTTCTTCTTGCCCTGTTCGAACAGGTCGCGCACGCGGGACGCGCCGACGCCGACGAACATCTCGACGAAGTCCGAACCGCTGATTGAGAAGAACGGCACATTCGCCTCACCCGCGACCGCGCGGGCCAGCAGGGTCTTGCCGGTGCCAGGTGCTCCCATGAGCAGCACGCCCTTGGGAATGCGGCCGCCGAGCTTCTGGAACTTCTGCGGTTCCTTCAGGAATTCAATGATCTCCTGGAGCTCTTCCTTTGCTTCGTCGACGCCCGAAACGTCTTTGAATGTGACCTTCTTCTGCGAGCTGGAGGACAGTTTCGCGCGACTCTTGCCGAACGACAGGGCCTTGTTCCCGCCGCTCTGCATCTGCCGCATGATGAAGATCCAGAAACCGATCATCAGCAGGATAGGGGCCCAGGAGTACAGCAGCGTCGCCCACGGACTGACCGCTTCGCGGTCAGCCTCGATCTCGACGTTCGCCGTTCTCAGCTCGTTGGCGAGGCCTGTGTAATGACCTTCCGGCGCGTAGGTGCGGAACTTGTTATTGCCGGTGCTGCCGCCGACCATCTCACCGACAATGTCGTTGCCCGTGATCTTGACCGAGGCGACCTGTTTTTCCTGGACCTTCTGCAGGAACTCGGAGAAAGTGATCTTCGTTTCGTTCCGGCCAGCCCACGTCGACGAAAAGTTCCAGATCAGCACCCCGAGCACGACGAGGAGCATCCAGAACAACAGGCTTTTGAGGGTCGAGTTCAAACTTCGCCTCCTAAATACTTTGCTTTCAAGAGTATCACGCCCGGTGACGGCCCCGCCGCGCGAAGCCCGTCAGCAACGGCATGGCCAACGATCCATACAATTCTGTCATCCTGATCGACGACAAGCGGCAGCTGGGCTCGGTCCAGACGCGGAATTTTGCGATCGACCAGATAGTCCTGCAGCTTCCGGGCCCGACCGCCGAGCCCGGGCGGATGGAACCGATCGCCTGGCCGTCGTGACCTGACGGCGAGTGGGCCCGTCAGACCCATCACCATCGCCGACTGCTCCGCCGTCCCGGGCTCGACTTCCGGCGTCGGCCTCTCGGCCCACGCCGCCGAAACAGTCAACTGCTGCCCCTCGAGCGCCACCTCACCAGGTATAGACAGCTGAAACCAGAAAGAGTTCGTTTCTCGTTGGACGCCGCGGGGCGGCTCGGGTCCCAGCACGATCCGGTTCCCGCAGTGCAGCGCCTGCTGACCTGGCAGACTCAGCGCACGGCCCTCGCCGCCGGCCCGTGCGAAATCCAGGAACCGCTGAACATCATTGAAGCCGACGAAGCGGTCGCCCGCCAGGCGCCGCAGCGCCAGCAGTGCGACACGCGACGCCAGCGCCGGATGCCGGGAGAGTAATCGGCCGCGGTCGAGGTGAACCGTCCGATCACCCGCGGACGGTCTATTTGTTAAGACGACGGACGCGGCCAAATCGATTGCTTCGGCTTCCAGTCGGTCGTCGTCCTCACGTGCAAGGGCCGCGTCCCTTGCCAGCACCTCGACGATACCGGGTGAAAACTCATGGGCCAGGTAGGGCAGCAGCTCGTGCCGCACCCGGTTGCGCGGTACCGTGAGATCCGCGTTGGTCGCGTCTTCCCGGTAGTCAAGTTGATGATTCGCGGCGTATTGCCGAAGCTCGGCACGCGAGACGTCCAGCAACGGGCGGATCACCATCCCGGCCTTCGGCCGGATTGACGAGAGGCCACGGGTGCCGGCGCCCCGCAACAGCCGCAGCAGAAACGTCTCGGCCTGGTCCTCGCGGCTGTGACCGACTGCAATCGCGTCCGCGTTCACCCGCCGCGCGGCCTCGTGCAGAAAGGCGTAGCGGAGCCGGCGGGCGGCATCTTCGATCGACCGTTTCTCGCGACGGGCGATCTCGCGCACGTCGCCGCCGTCTACCTCGAAGGGCAGACCCTGGATCGCCGCGAGGTTCCGGCAAAACTGCTCGTCACCCTCCGAGGCGTCGCCGCGTAGCTGATGATTGAAGTGGGCAACCCCGGCCACGGTGAGATCGCCGGCGTGTTCGAGGTCGCGCAGGATGTGCAGCAGTGCGACCGAGTCGGGCCCACCCGACAGTGCGACAACCACGCGTCCGCCGACCGGGAGCATGTCGTGGCGCCGGATCGACCGAAGGACCGAGTCCAGGAGACTCATCTGATCGCTGATCGCTAATCCCTAATCGCTGGTCCCAACATCGTTGCTGAAGCCATCCGAAGTGTCGAACCCGCCTGAGTGGTGCTGATCAGCGACTAGCGACTGCCAACTTCAGCGAAAGGAAATGGTGCCGGTGCAGGGACTTGAACCCCGGACAACGCGGATATGAGCCGCGTGCTCTAACCAACTGAGCTACACCGGCAGGAACTCGAGATTATAGCATCGGCGCTGACGAACGCTTCCGTGGGCTCGAGGTCGCGGGAGACCTTTCCGGCCTGCTGCTTCGCAAAGTCCGGGCGCTGACGTCACAACGCGGCCGCGATCAGCGGGATGAGGATCTCGTGATGGCCGACGAGCGAGTACCCCTTGCCGATGCCAGCCACCGGCCGCGAGACTACGTTGGTGTGCGGTCGATACATGCGCAGGAAATCGATATTGACGGTGGTGAGGCCATCGAGGGGGATACCCTGGTTGCGCGCGAGCGCGACGGCCTTGAGGAACACCTCAGGAAGGACCACCGCGGATCCGCAGTTCAGGTACACACCCCGGCGCAACCGCGCCACACTGGAGACGAAGTAGCGGAAGTCGCGCAGACTCCCTTCACCGATCGCCGCCCCGCTCGCGTGCGGGTGCATATGAATGATGTCGGTGCCGATCGCGATGTGCACGGTGACGGGAATCTGCAGTCGGGCGGCCGCGCTCACCAGGCTGAGATTGGCGTACGGCGGAGCCAGCGCGTTCAAGCGGGCGACGACCGCCTGCCCGATCCCGAGCCCCCGGGCCACGCCCTCGTTGATCGCCGCGTTGAGCAGGGTCGCGGTCTCGTCCGCCATCCCGAACCGGCCCGGTCCAAGTGCCTCGTCCACGTCTTCGGAAGTCGAGCCCGCGAGCGCCAGTTCGAAGTCATGAATGATGCCCGCGCCAGTCAGCGCCAGCGCGGACATGAAGCCCCGCTCCATCAGATCGATCAGAACCGGCGACAGGCCGGTCTTGATGACATGCGCCCCGACGCCCCAGATGATCCCACCGCTCGACTCACGGGCGGCACGCAACGCCGCGATGACCGCCTTGAGGTCGGTGCCAGCTAGGATGTCAGGGAGGGAGTCGACGAGGCCCGCCACGCTGACATCCCGCGCCGGCACCTTGGCAAAGTCCCGCGCATTCACCTTGCTCGGGCGCGACGCGAGCGGGTACGTGCGCACGCCTGAAAGGTCGAACTCTTCGTAGGGAAACGGCACGGGGGGAGCTTACCGTTTCCAGCTTCCAGCTTCCAGCATCCCGCATCCCGCATCCCGCTGCCTTCAGAGAATGAGCATCGCGTCGCCGTAGCTGTAGAACCGGTAGCGGCGGGCCACGGCTTCTCGGTACGCGGCGAGCACGGGTTCGCGGCCGGCGAACGCGGCGACGAGCATCAGCAGCGACGACTTCGGCAGGTGAAAATTGGTGACGAGGCCACCGACCACCCGGAAGGGGAAGCCGGGATAGATGAAGGTCGCGGCTTCTCCGGACCCCGCCTTCAGTCGGCCATCGCGCAGTGCGGTATCCTCGAGCGCGCGGGTGGTCGTCGTGCCCACCGCGACGATGCGCCGGCCGGCGTCGATCGCGTGGTTCACCGACGTCGCAGCGGAGGCGGAGATCTCGTAGTGCTCCGGATCCACCACGTGCGCCTCGACGTCTTCGGTGCGAACGGGTTTGAACGTGCCGTAGCCCACGTGCAGCGTGATGTCGACTCGTTCGACCCCGTGACCGGCAACACCGGTGAGGATCTCGGGTGTGAAGTGCAGGCCGGCCGTCGGCGCAGCAATCGAGCCGCGCCTCGCGGCAAACACTGTCTGGTAGCGCTCGCGGTCGGCGATCGTGTCGGCTCGCCTGATGTAGGGGGGCAACGGGATGTGGCCGAGTGCGTCGATCAACGCATCCACCTCGGTCAGGTTGTCGGCCGTCAACCGCACCGTCCGCTTGCCGTAGAAATGGCGGTCGAGCACCTCGAGGCGAAGCGCACCTGCCGGGCCATCGAACCGCACACGGGCCCCCGGCTTCAACTTCTGCCCCGGGTGCATGAGCGCTTCCCACACGTCAGGCTCCAGCCTGCGCAGCAGCAGGCATTCGACGGCGCCACCGCTCGGATCGCGCTGTCCGAGCAACCGGGCGGCAAATACCCTGGTGTCGTTCACAACGAGCACGTCACCCGGCGTCAGCAACCGCGGGAGGTCAGCAACCATCGCGTCTTCGATCGCGCCCGAACGACGATCCATCACCAGCAACCGCGACGTCCCGCGCGGCGCCGCCTCCTGCGCGATCAACTCGTCGGGCAGGTCGAAATCGAAATCCGAGACCAGCACGCTGCCACTCTAGCAGGTGCCCCCTGCGCGCTCCGACGGACCCGGACTCCGCACTCCGGACCCGTGACAGAATTGCCGCCATGGCCAAGATTGAGGGCGATGAGGAAAAGACCACCGTTTACAAGACCCACGGTCAGGACGGTGAACCGCTCAGCACCCGGATGCCGGTCGACATCCGCAGCGTCACGCTCACGACGATTGCCGCGCTGTCGGTGATCCTGGTGCTGCAGTATGCGCAACTATTCCTGATCCCGGTCGTGCTGGGCGTGTTGATCAGCTACGTGCTTGGTCCGGCCGTCACATCGATGGCCAAGCACCACATCCCCAGGCCGGTCGGTGCATTCCTGGTGATCGCCACGCTCTGCGGGTCGCTCGGCTTCGGCGTCTACACGCTCTCCGACGAGGTGGTGGACATCGTCGACGACATGCCCCGGGCAGCCGAGAAGCTGCGCGACCGGATGCACGCGCCGCAGCGCACCGGAGAAGAC
>JACDBQ010000820.1 GCA_013694845.1 Acidobacteriota bacterium | reverse complement strand
CGCACGATCTGCGCCAGCAGTGTGTCGTTCCCTACTCGCTCGGCCCTCATCGTCAGACTCCCGGTGCCATTGATCGTGGCGCCGGTCAGCGCGTCTCCGGCCGCCTTCTCGACCGCGATCGGCTCGCCGGTCACCATCGACTCGTCGACCGAGCTCCTGCCGTCGACGACGACGCCGTCCACGGGCACCTTTTCGCCCGGCCTGACGCGGAGCAGGTCGCCCGCCTTGACGTGCGGGAGCGGAATGTCGGACTCCTGACCGTCGCGGATCACGCGCGCGGTCTTGGGCGCCATCCCGAGCAGCTGGCGGATCGCCATGCTCGTGCGCCCTCTCGCCCGCAGCTCCAGCACTTGGCCGAGCAGGACGAGCACGGTGATGACGACCGAGGTATCGAAGTAGGTTTCGACCACGCCGTGAACCTTGAAGCCCTCCGGAAAGATGCCCGGCACCAGCGTCGCGGCGACGCTGAACAGATACGCGGCGCCGACGCCGAGAGCGATCAGCGTGAACATGTTCGCGTGTCGGCTGACGATCGACACCCAGCCCCGCTGAAAGAACGGCCAGCCGCACCACAGCACGACCGGCGTCGCCATGGCCAAGCCGATCCAGTTCGACACGCGCATGTCGACGCGCCCGCCGAGGCCCATGCCGAGGACCATGTCGCCCATGGCAAGCACGAACACCGGCAGGCCCAGGGTCACGCCGATCCACATCCGGCGCGTCATGTCGAGGAGCTCGTGGTTCGGCGTCTCCTCGAGACCGACCGTCCGCGGCTCCAGCGCCATGCCGCAGATCGGGCAGGCGCCCGGTTCGTCGCGCAGGATCTCGGGGTGCATCGGGCACGTGTACTCAACCCGCATGGACGGCACCGTCGAAAGATCCGGCTCGAGCGCCATGCCGCATTTCGGGCAGGAGCCGGGGTGATCCTGCCGGACCTCAGGGTCCATAGGACAGGTGTAGACGGTACCGGGCGGGACAGCTTCCAGCTTCCGGCTTCCAGCTTCCGGCTTCCGGCTTCCGGCCATTGGCAACATGTGGCCCCTGGGCGACAGCGGGGCGGTGTGGCTGCAGCACGAGCCCTCCGGGCTGGGCGCGGACGTCGTTGCAGTGGTCGACTGCAGATACTTGTCAGGATCCGCCTTGAACTTCGCGAGGCACCCGGCGCTGCAGAAGTAGTAGCTCTGGCCGGCATGGGTCGATGTACCGGCCGCACGCGCGGGGTCCACAGTCATTCCACAGACGGGGTCGATGTAGGTCATGGGCTTCTTTCCTGAGTGGGCGTTCACCTCTATGACGCAACCGGCGCCGAAGCATTACACCCCACTCCCGAAGTATCATGCGGCTGATGCGCTGCACTCTGTCCGCCGCCTTTGCGGTGATCGCCATGGCTGGGCTGTCGGCCAGCCCGGGTCAGCCCGCGTCCACATCGCCCCTGGCAGTCACCGCCCTGCCGTCCCCCTCCGGCGCGAACGCGGCGCAGCCGCAACTGTCCGTTTCGAGCCGGGGCGCGCTTCTGAGCTGGATCGAACGTGCGGGAGAGCAGGCGACCCTGAAGTTTTCCGAACGGACGGCCTCCGGCTGGACGCCGGCGAAGACCGTCGCGAGCGGCGACAACTGGTTCGTCAACTGGGCAGACGTGCCGTCGGTCGTCCGGCTTGCCGACGGATCGCTGGTGGCGCACTGGCTCCAGAAAAGCGGCGCCGACACCTACGCCTACGACGTCCGTCTCACCTACTCGAAAGACGACGGCAAGACCTGGGCGCCGTCCTTCACGCCTCATCACGACGGCACCAAGACCGAGCACGGCTTCGTGACCCTGTTTCAGATGCCGGCCGCAGGACTCGGGGTTGTCTGGCTCGACGGACGCAACATGAAAGGGGGTGAGCACGGCACCGCCGGTCACGGCGCGGCAGGAGGCGACGATATGTCGCTACGCTTCGGCAGCTTCGGCACGGATTTCAAGCAGACAGCCGATACGCCGATGGACCTCCGCGTCTGCGAGTGCTGTCCAACGGCAGTTGCGGTCACATCCGATGGCCCCATCGTCGCTTACCGCGATCGCAGCCCCAACGAGGTCCGCGACATTTACATCACCCGCCTCGAGAACGGCAAGTGGACCGAGGGCAAGCCGGTCCACGCGGACGACTGGCGCGTGCCGGCGTGCCCGGTAA
Source organism: Acidobacteriota bacterium (assembly GCA_013694845.1). Lineage (GTDB taxonomy): Bacteria > Acidobacteriota > Vicinamibacteria > Vicinamibacterales > 2-12-FULL-66-21 > JACDCA01. The sequence continues at coordinate 2,496 of JACDBQ010000820.1, read as the reverse complement.
ACGGCCCGGCGCTCAGCGCGCGCGGGCGAGACGTCGCGATCGCCTGGTTCAACGCCAGAGACGACCAGCCGAAGTCGTTCGCCGCGCTCTTGAGCGACGCCGGCCGGACGTTCGGCGCCCCCGTCCGTCTCGACGACGGGGCCTCTCTCGGGCGTGTGGACGTCGAGCTGCTCCTCGATGGGTCGGCGCTGGCCGCGTACATGGAGTTCGCGGATCAGAAGGCGCAGTTCCGGGTGCGTCGGATCGACCGAGCCGGCGCAAAGTCCACTCCGGTCACGATCGGTGGGATGGCAGGTAACCGCAGCAGCGGCTATCCCAGAATGGCACTTGCGGGGCAGGAAGTCGTGTTTGCGTGGGTGGACCGTGAGGGCGGTTCATTGGTCCGTACGGCGGTCGCCGAGCTACCGACGATGAAGAAATAGACGACCGCCAGATGCGGGAGTCATGGCTTGCGGACGAAAAAGGTTCGTAAGGGTTTCGTAGGGATGGTTACTCGGGCTCGTCGGCGAACCGGTAACCGACCCAGGGTTCCGTAATCAGATAGCGGGGATGTCCCGGATCCGGCTCGATCTTTTTGCGCAACTGCCCGACGAGCACTCGCAGGTGCTCCGGTTGATCCGTGCTGTGCGTTCCCCAGATACTCTTCAGGATCGATCGATGGGTGAGCACGCGGCCGGCGTGGCTGACCAGCAGCGTCAACAGCTCGAATTCTTTCGGGGTCAGACGCACTTCCAGGTCGCCCCGGCCGACGCGGCGGCGATCGAAGTCGATCGTCAGATCCCCGCGCGTCAGCTGCCCGTGCAGGGGCGTATCACGGCCAAGCGAGCGCCGCAGCGCGGCGCGGACGCGCGCCATCAGTTCCTCGGGCCCGAACGGCTTGGTGATGTAGTCGTCGGCGCCCTGGTCGAGCGCGGTCACCTTGTCCTTCTCGGCTCCCCTTGCCGAGAGCACGAGGATCGGCGTTTCCGCGCGTTCGCGGAGGAGGCGGCAGACCTCGGTGCCGTCCATGTCCGGCAGGCCAAGGTCGAGAATGACGATGTCGGGCCGATCACGCTCGAACGCATCCAGCGCCTCGCGACCGGTCGCCGCGAGCGTCACCGCATACCCCCGCGACCGCAGCAGTGGGGCAATGGCCCGTTGAATGGCCATTTCGTCGTCGACCAGCAGAATCTGCGCGGGCCTCGTCATGACAGCTCCCCTTCCACCACCGACGTCGGCCTGGTCGCGACCGGAGCAGCAATCGTGAATACCGCGCCACCATCAGGGTCGTTCTCCGCCCACACCCGTCCACCCTGCGCCGCCAGCAGGCCACGCGTGATCGCCAGCCCCATCCCCGTTCCGAAGCGCTGTTGCCGCCCCTCGGACCCGCGATAGAACCGCTCGAACAGGTGTTCGAGGTCGGCGACCGCCAGACCGGCGCCGCGGTCGCGCACCCGCAACTGCAGCTCGCCGGCGGCGACCATCAGGTGGACGTCGATCACGGATCCTGGAGGCGAATACTGTGCGGCGTTCTCGAGGATATGGGCGAGCGCCGAGGACATCAATCGCGGATCCACCCGAACGAGCACGGGGTCCAGGGCGCTCTCCACCCTGAGCTGATGACCCGCGAGCACCTGCTGGACCTGTCTCGTCGCGGCCTCCACGATTTCCGCCGGCTGGACCCATTCCGGTTCCGCTCGACGGCGTGCGTCTCGACGCGGGCCATGTCGACGATGTCCTGGAACAGGCGGTTCAACCGTGCCAGCTCGGTCCTGACGATTTCCGCCTGCTCCCGGCGGCCGTCCTCGTCCAGCCAGGTCGCCGTCAGGTTTTCAGCCGCGACGGTCACGGCCGTCAGCGGCGTCTTGAGGTCGTGCCCGAGAGCCGCCAGCAGCGCCGATTTCAGCTCGGCACCGCGACGCACCAGTTCCGATTCCTTCCGCTCTTCCAGCAGGTGGGCGCGTTCGATCGCGATCGCCGTGACCCCGGCGAGCGCGTCCCGTGCCCCCGGTTCCAATGAATCGCCTCGAAGCGCGAGGATGCCGATCGGACGGGTGCCGAGTCGCAGGGGAACCAGCCATACCGGCGTACCCGTGGGTTCCCGGGCGACGGTGTGTCCCGCGTATGCGCGTTTGCTGGCGTCGAACTCGATCCGGGCCACGGCGTCACTCTGGGCGCGATCCAGCACCGCATGCTCGATCTCGATCGGCAGCCCCCCGGAATGGTGACGCTGCCACCGGTCAGCGTCAGGCAGCCAGATCGTGACGCCATCGAGCCGGAATCGCCGCGCGATGTATCCCGCGACCATGTCGACAGCCTTCGATGTGTCGGTGGTCAGGAGAATATCGCGGGTGAGGTCGAACAGCCTGGCGATTTCATCGCGACGGGCAGTCGCCTCGTCCGTGCGATGGCGTGCCTGCGCCGACAGGTGGCTGGCCACCACGCTGACCGCGAGCAGGGTGAAGAGCGCCACCCAGTGCGCGGGATCGGCAATCGCGAGCGTTCCGACGGGAGGCA
>JACDBQ010000806.1 GCA_013694845.1 Acidobacteriota bacterium | reverse complement strand
TGCTTCTCCTGTTCGGCTTTTTTGTCTTGACGGTTCCGGCCGGCGTGCTGACGGGTGACGCGTCCCAGCTGGCCCATGTCAAGTTCTGGGGGGGGGTCGCGGCGACCGCCGCTGTCGGCTCCCTCGTCGTGCTGTTTGCGCTTGCCGGCCATCCCGAACGGCTGGGACGCGCGGCCGGGCGGGTCGAGCGCGTGCTGCCGGCCCGGGCGGCGCGGATCGTTGCCCAGTTCGTCGAAACCTTCGCGCAGGGTCTGGCGGTGCTGCGGCAACCGGCCCGTCTCGCGGTGGCCCTGCTGCAGTCATTCCCGATCTGGCTCTCGATTGCGGCCGGTATCTGGCTGACGTCGCAGGCCTTTTCTATTACGTTCCCGTACTCGGGTTCGTTCCTCGTCATGACGCTGCTCGTGGTCGGTGTGGCGATGCCGACGCCGGGCCAGATCGGCGGGTTCCACGCCGCCTATCAGGTGGCGGTCCAGACCTTCTTCGGCGCGCCTGACGACCGCGCGATCGGTGCCGCCATCGTGCTTCACGCCGTGTCCTTCATCCCCGTCACGCTCCTGGGTGTGGCCTACATGGCCGGCGAGGGCCTCACGCTCAAGACCGCCAAGGAACTGGCGAGCTCGGGAACGCCATGAAGTGCCCCTACTGCGCTCACCTCGGCGACAAGGTGGTCGACTCCCGCGAGAGCAAGGAAGGCGAAGTCATTCGCCGCCGGCGCGAGTGCCTCGGGTGCGGCCGCCGCTTCACCAGCTACGAGCGGATCGACGAGATCCCGTACATGGTGGTCAAGAAAGACGGTAGCCGGGAACGGTTCGAGCGTCAGAAACTGCTCGCCGGTCTGCTGAAGGCCTGCGAGAAACGTCCCGTCAGCGTGGCGTCGCTCGAGGCGATCGCCGATCGCGTGGAGTCGGCGCTGCAGGAAAAGCCCGAACGCGAAATGAGCACCGAAGAGGTGGGTGCGTTCGTCATGAGCGAGCTGCGCGTGCTCGACAAAGTGGCATACGTGCGCTTCGCCTCGGTCTACCGGCACTTCCGCGACATCGGGGAGTTCATGACGGAGCTGAAAGATTTGCTCAACGTCAAGGAGAAGGACTAGGTTCCCGACGGTTCCAAGGGGTTCCAAAGGGTTCCAGCAGTTCTGGGTTCTTTAAAGGTGTTCATTGGCCGTCACTAGAGATGCGGCGCGTCCGACGCTTCCGGCGCGCAAGACGCCGTTGCGGCCGGTCTCTGCGGAGCGGCGGCCGCTTCGCGACAATCCCCGGCTCATCCTTCTCGGTATCGTCGCGCTGATCGCCGCGCTGGTGGCGATGACGGTGCTCGCGGATCAGTCCGCCGAGATGAATCCCGACTTCCTCACGGAGGTCGTGGTCTACGCGTTGTCGGCGGGTGTGCTGATGATGCTCATCGCGCTGCTGTTCGTGCTGGCGCGCAACATCGTCAAGCTCGTGGTCGAGCGGCGGCGGGGGCTGCCGTTCTCGCAATTTCGAGCGAAGCTCGTGCTCGCGCTGCTGGGTCTCACGATCGTGCCCTCGGTGCTCGTGCTGCTGGTCGGCGGACAGCTGATCCGCAACAGCACCGCGCGCTGGTTTGCCGAACCGGTCGAGACGATCCTGAAGTCGGCCAAAGACATGGCCGTGGAGTACTACGGCGAGCGCCAGGCGGAGGTCGCCGCGCACGCCTCGCGGATCGCGCAAGCCATCCCGCTCGAGGCGCTGCGCGCCGGCGATGTCCCGGCGATCCGGCGCGCGATCGAAGGGGACGTGCGCCAGGGACGCGTTGCTCTGGTCGAGGTCTACCAGATTCGAGGCGGCGCCGCGCCGCGCCCGGTGGTGGCGGTCGAGTCGCCGTCGCTCGCGCGCATCCGGCCGCGTGGATCGGCTGACCGCCTCGCGGCACGGATCGCGTCGGGCAGCACCGACGTCACGTCACACGATCCGATCGACGGCGGCGGCGATCTGATACGGGCCGGTCACCTGGTCCGCGATGCCAACGGCAATCCCGCCGGTCTGGTCATTGCGAGCGACCTGCCCTCGGGCACGCTGGCACAGCATTCGAGACGGATCACCGAGGCCTACGAAGGCTACACGCAGCTGCTCGTGATGCGGCCTGCGCTCGAGGGGGTCTATCTCTCGATCTTCCTGATGATGACGCTGATGATCCTGGTCAGCGCCACGTGGATCGGGATGTACCTGGCCAAGCGCATCACCCGGCCGATCCAGGCGCTCGCGGCTGGAGCCCGCGAGATCGGCGCCGGCCGGCTCGATCACCGCATCGAGCCGGAAACCAGGGACGAGTTCGGTTCGCTGGTCGAGGCGTTCAATACGATGGCCGGCGAGCTCGCGGCCAGCCAGGGCAAGCTGGAACGGTCCCGGCTCGACCTCGAACGCAAGCATCTCGAGGTTGAAGAGCGCCGCCGATACATCGAAACCGTGCTCGAGCGGATCGCCACCGGGGTGGTCTCGATCGGCCCGGAAGGCCACATCGAAACCGTCAACAGTGCGGCGGTTCGCCTCCTCGGGGTGGACCCCGGTGTCACCGGTCGGCTGGCGTCCGAGGTCTTCGACCGCGACGACCTTCGCCCCCTGCATCAGATCGTCCGGCGGGCTCAGGGTCCGTCTGCTGAACCGCCGGCGCAGGAAATCGTCCTCACTCATGATGGACGTGAGGTGCACCTGACCGCCGCTGCGACGCAGCTCCAGGCCGAAGGCAGGGCGTCCGGCGGCACCGTGCTGGTATTCGACGACCTGACGCCGTTGATTCGCACGCAGCGGGTCGCGGCGTGGCGCGACGTGGCTCGACGGCTGGCGCACGAGATCAAGAACCCGCTCACACCGATCCAGTTGAGCGCCGAGCGCCTGCGTCGGCAGTTCGCGTCGGCGCCGCCGAACGCGCGCGCGCTGATCGAGGAATGCACCTCGACGATCGTGACGGAAGTCGATTCGCTGAAACAACTGGTGGACGAATTCGCGCAGTTTGCCAGGATGCCGGCGCCCAAAGCGGTCCCCACCGACCTGAACGCGGTGCTCGGCGAAACCGTGGCTCTTTACACCGGCCTCTTCCAGCACATCCGTCTGGAGAAGAAGTTCGCGGACCGGTTGCCGATGGTGCGCATGGACGCCGAGCAGGTGCGGCGAGTCATCATCAACCTGGTGGATAACGCGGTCGAGGCGCTCGGGGGTGCCGGCGCGGAGGTCCGGGCGGATGGGTCCGTTCCGTCGATCCAGCTCGCGACCGCCCACGACGCGAGTAACGGGGTCGCGCGCATTACGGTGAGCGACAATGGCCCCGGCATCCCGCCGGAGGACCGTGAAAAACTCTTCCTGCCGTACTACTCGACCAAGCGCCGCGGCAGCGGCCTCGGCCTCGCCATCGTCCGCCGCATCATCGCGGAACACGGGGGCGCCATCGACGTGGCCGAGAACGTGCCGTCGGGAACGATCTTCACCATCGAGCTGCCATGTTGAGCGAGTCTCGGGCGATGGCCTGTAGCACCAAGCTCACGAAGACCACGATGATCACAAAGAATCCTTGGCTTTGTGCTCTTGGTGGGCCTTGTGGTCCTCGTGATGGACAGCCGTCGGCCCGTGCGCCACGACGCCGCGACGCCATGTATCGTTCGATCCGTCGAGTCGTCGTGTCGTCGTGTCGTCGCGTGAACCGAAGGCCATCGTTGCCCGGTCGCTACCCAACGTTCAGAGGCCGGACATGAAATCCACCGTCCTCATCGTGGACGACGAGGCGGGCGTCCGGAGCGCGTTGAGCGGCGTGCTGCGGGACGAGGGCTATGCGGTCGAAGCGGTGGACAGCGGCGAGGTGTGCCTGGATCGATTGTCGCGCGCGGCCTACGACGTCGTCGTGCTGGACATCTGGTTACCGGGCATGGACGGCTTGGCGACGCTGGCGAGATTACGCGAGCGTCGCGTCGATTCGCCGGTCGTGATGATCTCCGGTCACGGCAACATCGAGTCCGCCGTCCGTGCGATCAAGCTTGGCGCCTACGATTTCGTCGAGAAACCGCTGTCGCTCGAGAAGACCGTGCTCGTCATCGGCAACGCCGTGCGGCAGCGCAGACTCGAGGCCGAGAACCGGGCGCTCCGGGCCACGGTGGACCGGCGGCTCACGATGGTGGGGGAGGGCTACGCGATGGCGCAGCTGCGTGAACAGATCGCGATGGCGGCCCCGACCAACGGACGGGTGTTGATTTTCGGCGAGAACGGCACGGGCAAGGAGCTGGTCGCGAGGAGCATTCATGCGCTGAGCCGCAGACGCAACGCGCCGTTCATCGAGCTGAACTGTGCCGCCATTCCGGAGGAGCTGATCGAGAGCGAATTGTTCGGCCACATGAAGGGGGCGTTCACGGGAGCGGTCGCCGACAGGCGGGGGAAGTTCGAACTGGCCGACGGGGGCACGCTCTTCCTCGACGAGATCGGGGACATGACGCTGAAGACGCAGGCGAAGGTCCTGCGCGCTCTGCAGGAACAGGTCGTCGAACCGGTAGGCGGCACGGCGAGCGTCAAGGTCGACGTCCGCGTGCTGGCCGCCACCAACAAGGATCTGCCCGGCGAGATTCGAGGCGGACGCTTCCGTGAAGACCTGTACTTCCGCTTGAATGTCATCCCCGTCTTCGTGCCGCCGCTGCGTTCGCGCGATTCCGATATCCCCGTGCTCGCCGAGCACTTCATGGCGGAGCTGGCGCGGGAGTATGGCCGGCGGCCGAAGCGGTTCGACGCCGGGGCGGCGATGGGTTTGCGGAGCTATCCGTGGCCCGGCAACGTGCGCGAGCTGCGCAACGTGATCGAACGATTGATCATCATGGTGCCCGGCGACGTGATCACCCTGAACGATCTGGCGTTCCTCGACGGGGGAACGGTGCAGACCGTCGACGCCGCCTTCGTCGAGTCGATGCCGTTGCACGCGGCGCGCGACCGCTTCGAGCGGGACTACATCCTGAAGGCGCTCGCCGCCCAGCAGGGCAACATTTCGCGGACCGCCGAGGTGCTCGGCGTCGAACGCAGCAACCTCTATCGGAAGATGAAGGGCTTCGGCATCATTCCGTCGCGTCGCTCCGAGGGCGAGGACGACTCGGGATCGTAGGCCGGGTGTTGCGCGATCTTTATCGAAGTCTATTCTCGAGGACCTGGTCGTTGCTGAATCGATCGATCTGCAGGTAATATTCCGCCGCCGACATCAGCGCGGCGGACGGCACGAGGCCGACGATCTCGCTCTCGAGCACGCTGACGCCGTAGCGCGCCGCCTCTCGCTTCACCAGATCGAAGACCCGGAAGATGGGCGTCTTCTGATAGTTCGTCAGGTTGGTCGAGACCTGGACGAGCTTCCGGTCCTCGAGCATCACGCCCATGGCCTTGACGAAGCGAAGCCCCCCACTGCTGTGGCGGATGGCGGCGGCGATCTTCTTGGCCACGTCGAGCCGATCGCTGTTCAGGTTGATGTTGTAGGCGATCAGGGGCATGCGAGCGCCGATGATCGACGCACCTCCCGAGCGGTGAGGGATCGCGGGGCCGAAGTCGGGGGTCCATTCCGCGGAAGACATCTTGGTCGCGAGTCCCTCGAATTCACCGCGGCGTATGTCTTCGAGATTCCGGCGTGCCGGATCCGTGGACGCCTCCTCATACAGGTAGACGGGGAGCCCGAAGCGTTCCGCCACACTGGCGGCCACCTCGCGCGCCAGGCTGACGCAGTCCTCCATGGTTGCTCCCTCGATCGGCACGAAGGGCACCACGTCGACGGCGCCCAGCCGGGGATGCTCGCCGGCGTGCGAGCGCAGATCGATGTCTGCGAGCGCGGCCTCGAAGAGCGCGAGGGTGGCGGCCTTGAGCGCCGGCGCATCTCCCACCAGCGTGAACACGGACCGGTTGTGCGACGCGTCGGATGAATGGTCGAGCAGGCGCACACCGGGGGTGTCGCGGATGGCCGCGATCAGCTTCGCGATAACCTCCGGACGCCGCCCTTCACTGACGTTCGGAATGGATTCAATAATCGGCATGGCAAGACTATAATTCCGGAAGCTTCAGCGCTCTCAGACTGCACATGACCGACCCGCTGCGTTCCGACCGTCCGCCCCTCGGGGCAGACGTGCCCGACCGCGACCGCGATGCGCGAATCGAAGAGTTCCTGCTCACCGGGCTCGACCACTATTTCGTCGAACAGTACGAACTCGCGATCAGCGTCTGGACACGCGTCCTCTTCATCGATCGCGGCCACGCGCGGGCGCGCGCCTATATCGAGCGCGCGCGGACGGCCGTCGCCGAGCGACAGCGAAAGGGAGACGAGCTGCTGCACACGGGGAGCATGGCGCTGGACCGCGGCGAGGCGGGGGCGGCGCGGAAGCTGGTGGCTTCAGCCGTCGAGCACGGCGCGTCTGCCGACGAGGCGCTCGCCCTGCTGGCGAGAATCGACCGCCTCGAGAATGCGTCGCCATCGGGGATGCCCGCGCACCGCCGGCTCACGCCACCGCCGGAGATGCCTGCCGCACGCCTGGTCGTCCACCGCAGCGCGCGCTGGAAATGGATCGGCGCCGGCCTGCTTGCCGGGATCGTCCTGTGCGCCGCCGCATTCGCACTGCTCCTCCAGCGAGGCGCCGGGCACTGGCCGTTCCTCGACGGCCGCGAGCCGCTCCCGGTGGCGACGCTCAAGACGCCACTCGTCGTGCCGACGATCGGGGAAGTCGCATTGTCGCGCGGCCAGGATCTCCACGCGCGCGGACAACTGCACGCCGCGCTCGCCGCGCTCGCCCTGGTGCCCACCGGCGACCCGCACCGCCAGCGCGCCGACGAGCTGACAACGACCATCCAACGGCAACTGCTCACCGCGGCGCGGTCAAGGATCGCCGCGCCAGAGTCCGCACAGCGCCGGCCATGAAGTGCCCGAAGTGTCAGTACATCAGCTTCGACCAGGGCGGCCGATGCCGCAATTGCGGGTACGAGTTCTCGCTGTCAGTCGATCCCGTGGACCTCGACCTCCCGCTCCGGACCGGCGATGAGCCGGTCGGCCCGCTGTCAGACTTCTCGCTCGCCGAGTCACAAGAGGCGGCCCGACCACGCGACCGGGACGCTCAGCCGATGCGAGGCGCTTCGCCGCACGCATCACGATCCTCGGAACTCCCGCTCTTTCGCGACCGCTCGAACGACGACGATGCGCCGCTGGTGAGCCTCCCGGCCTCTCCGCGGCCTCCAGTCGCGGTCCGGAAGTCCACGGTGAACCCGGTTGCGCCCGCTCGCGGTAGCGCGGCTGAACCTGGTCTGGATCTCGAGCCGGAGGCGCCCCGTGGCCGCAGGCCCGCCGTGCCGGCTTCGCCGTCCGACGAGGAGCAGACCGCGTCCTCCGATACCGCCTCGGCTGGGGCGCGGCTGCTCGGTGGTGTCGTCGATCTGCTGATCCTCGGTGCCATCGACGGCGCCGTGCTGTTTTTCACGCTGAGACTGTGCGGGTTGGAGCTCGCCGAGATCCGGCGGATTCCGGTCGTGCCGTTTGCCGCGTTCCTGGCGCTCCTGAACGGTGGCTATGTGACGGCGTTCACCGCCGCGGGTGGCCAGAGCATCGGCAAGATGGCCGCCCATATCAAGGTGGTCACGATGGACGAATCCGGCTGGTCCGATCGCGTCCGGCTCGGCCAGGCTGTCCTGCGCGCCTCCGCCTACCTGGTGTCCGCGCTTCCCCTCGGCCTGGGCTTCTTACCGGCGCTTGTCGGGCCCGAGCGGCGGGCGGTCCACGACCGCCTGGCCCACACTCGCGTCGTGAAAGCGTGACCCGGCTCGCTGTCTTCATCGCGACGGTCGGCTACTGCGGCTATTTCCCGATCGCTCCCGGGACCGTCGGCTCCGCCGCTGGCCTGCTGTTTTATGCGCTCGTCTGGTGGACTGAATCGCCCCTCGTCGAAATCGGCCTCATCGCCGGACTGTTCGCGGCGGGCGTCTGGGCGGGGACGACGGCCGAGCGATATTTTGGTGGTGTCGACCCGGGGCCGATCGTATTGGACGAAGTCGTGGGCATGCTGATCACGCTCGCCTTCATCCCGGCGCTGGGATGGTCGGGGATCCTCGCGGGCTTCGTGCTGTTTCGCATCTTCGATGTCATCAAGCCCTTCCCGGCCGGCCGCTTCGAGCAGCTCCACGGCGGACTTGGCGTGATGGCCGACGATGCGATGGCGGCGGTCTATGCGAATGGCGTGCTGCGGATCTGTCTCTGGCTGCTGCCTGCCTGGATCGCATGACCACGCCGCTCCGCACGGCGGAAGTCATCGCGGTCGGCAGTGAGCTCCTTGGCTGGACCCGCCTCGACACGAACTCCCTCTTCATCGCCGAGCAACTGTCGCGTCTCGGGATCGAACTGAAAGGCAAGGCGGTCGTCGGCGACGATCGCGCTCGGCTGACCAACGTGTTTCGGCAGTCGCTCGCGCGGACCGACCTGGTCGTTCTGACCGGCGGTCTCGGTCCGACTGACGACGACCTGACGCGTGAAGCCGTGGCCGACGCGCTGGGCCTCGAGCTGGTCGAAGACGAGTCGATCACGGTGAGCATCCGCCATCGGTTCGAGCGCCGGGGAATGCGGATGCCTGAAGTGAACAGGCGACAGGCCATGGTGCCGCGCGGTGCAGAGTCGCTGTCGAACGCCAACGGGTCGGCCCCCGGCTTGAGCATCGGCGTGAACGCGAAGCTGGTCGTCCTCCTGCCCGGGCCTCCGCGGGAACTACAGCCGATGCTGCTCGCCCTCTGCGCGCGTGATGGCGCCATCGGGCGCAGAGCCGGCAGCGAACGGCTCTACACGGTCTCGCTGTTTACGACCGGCGTCTCGGAGTCGCACGTCGAGGAGTTGGTCCAGCCCATCTACGCGACCTGGCGGGATTTGCCGACGCCGATCGAGACCACGATCCTCGCGACGCCAGGGCAGGTCGAGCTGCACTTGACGTTGCGGTCCGCGGACAAAGACGCTGCCGTGCGCACACTCGAGCGTTCGCGCGACGAGCTCGCAACGGCGATCGGTGACGCAGCGTTTTCGGCGGACGGCCGCCAACTGCCCCGAGTGGTCGGCGACATGCTGCGGGAACGGAACCTCACGGTTGCGGCGGCCGAGTCCTGCACCGGCGGGCTGCTCATGCAGCGCCTGACGGACGTCGCCGGGAGCTCCGCGTACGTGAAGGGCGGCGTGGTTGCCTACAGCAACGAGTTGAAGGCGCGATTACTTGGCGTGGACGAGGCGCTGCTGACTGCGCACGGGTCGGTGAGCGAGCCCGTCGCGGCGGCGATGGCCGAAGGCCTGCGCCGCCAGACGGAGGCCGATGTTTGCGTAGCGATCACCGGGGTCGCGGGTCCCGGCGGGGGCACCGAGGCCAAGCCGGTGGGCACGGTGGTCATCGCCATTCTCATCGATGGTCATCCCCTCGCGGTCCGCACCCACCTCTTCCCGGGTGGCCGCGAGATGATCCGGTTGCAAGCGACTCAGGTGGCGCTCGATCGTGTCCGCCGCATGTTGATGCAGTGATGCGGCTCTTCGTAGCCGCCGAGCCATCCGACGAGCTCAAGGCCTCGGCGGGCTCTTGTGCGGAGCGCTTGCGCCATCGGGTCGGCGCCACGCAGGCGGCGGAGATCCGGTGGGTGCCGGTCGAGAACATGCACCTCACCGTGTGGTTCCTCGGTGAGGTGTCCGACGCCCGCGCGGCTGTCGTGCTCGACGCGTTGCATCCGGTGCTGGACGTCCCGGCGTTCGATCTCCACATTGCTGGTTTTGGCGCATTTCCCCCGTCGGGCCCTCCGCGCGTGCTGTGGATGGGGGTGAGCGAAGGGCTCGGCGAGCTCGCGCTCGGGCATGAGGCCGTGGGCGCGCGTCTGCAGCCGTGGGGATTCCCGACCGACGGGCGCGCCTACTCGGCGCACCTGACGATTGCGCGGGTAAAGGAGCCTCCGCACGGCGCCGCGCGCGCCGCCCTGCGCGACGCCGTCAGCCTCGAGCCGGCCGACGCCGGCTCATGCCGCATCCAGGAGCTCACTCTCTTCCGGAGCCGAACCTCACCCAGGGGGGCCGTGTACGAACGACTGCTGCGAGTACCATTGAGGTAATGCTCCCGATCCTCCTCGGGTACCTGGCGGGTTCGGTCCCGTTTGCGTTCCTGCTCGCAAAGCGACGCGGGATCGACGTGCGCGTGGCCGGCAGCGGTAACGTCGGGGCCGCGAACGTGCTCCGCACCACCGGCGCGTGGCGCGGCGTCATCGTGATGGCCCTCGACCTCTCGAAGGGCATCGTGGCTGTGGCGATCGCGCACCTGCTGGCGAGCGGCACCGGGTCGATCGCGCTGACCGGAGCCGCAGCCGTCGTGGGGCACATCTATCCAGTCTGGCTCAGGTTCCATGGCGGCAAGGGGGTCGCGGTGGCGGCCGGTGTCTTTACGATCCTGTCACCGGCGGCGACCGGCGCCGCCGCGCTGTTGTTCCTGCTCGTGGCCTGGATCACCCGGTATGTCTCGCTCGCCTCGATCGTCGCGACGGTCGCGCTCCCGCCCGCCGCCTGGATCCTCGGCTCACCCCTCCCCGTGGTGCTGGTGGCGGCCGGGACGGGTCTGCTGATCCTGTTTCGCCATCGGGCCAACTGGCACCGGCTGCGTTCCGGCACCGAGCGCCGGGTTGGCGTGCGCGCATGAAGACAACCGCGGTCCTCGGGGCCGGGACCTGGGGCACCGCGTTGGCCGTTCATCTCGAGCGTGCCGGCCACCGCGTGCGGCTGTGGGCACGCGACGCCGCGTTGGTCACCGAACTGCGGGCGACGGGCTCGAACGAACGGTATTTGCCGGGCATGGCGATGACCGAGGCGGTGCTCGCAACCGAGTCGCTCGCGGAGGCGCTCGCCGGCGCCAGGTTCGTGATCGTCGCGGTCCCGTCGCACGGGCTCCGGGCGGTCCTCAAGGACGCCGTGCCCTATCTCGAACCGAGCGCCATTCTGGTCAGCGCGACCAAGGGCATCGAGGTCGAATCACTGCAGCGAATGTCCCAGGTCATCGAGGCTGAAACGGCCGGCTGCTGCCGCACCGTCGTGCTCTCGGGTCCAAGCTTCGCCGTGGAGGTGGCGCAGGGACTGCCCACGGCGCTGCTCGCGGCGTCAGCGGATGCTGATGCCGCGGCGGCCGTCCAGGAGCATTTCCGCGGGCGCGGTCTTCGTCTCTACGTGAACGACGACGTTGCCGGCGTCGAGATTGGCGGCGCGTTGAAAAACGTCATCGCGATCGCCGCGGGTTGCGTCGAAGGGCTCGGGCTCGGGCACAATGCGCTCGCCGCGCTGATCACCCGTGGGCTCGCCGAGATGTCGCGCCTCGCGCTCGCCGAGGGAGGGCGCCGCGACACGCTCGCAGGCTTGAGCGGTCTGGGCGACCTGGTTCTCACCTGCACAGGGGATCTGAGCCGCAACCGGCGAGTGGGAATCGAGCTCGGTCGAGGCCGGACGTTGTCCGACATTCTGGCCGGGATGCGCATGGTGGCCGAAGGGGTGCGCACGACGCGCGCCGCCCTGGCGCTCGGGACCAGACACGGTCTCGAATTGCCGATCGCCGCGCAGATGCAGGAGGTGCTCGAGGGTCGCTGCTCGCCGCTCAGAGCTGTCGAAGCCTTGATGTTGCGTCGCCAGCGCGCGGAGGTAGACGGGTAATCCATGAGTTTCTTCGATCGAATCAAACAGTCGCTCACCCGCACCAAAGAGCAGTTCGTCGAGCGCTTCGATGATGTGGTCAAGCGTGCGGATGAACCCTCGAAACGCAGCCGTCCAGTCGATCTCGAGACGATCGAGGCGCTCGAGGAAGCGCTGATTTCCGCCGACGTCGGGGTCGCAGCCGCGGATCAGATCGTCCAGGCGGTCAAATCGAAACGCACGCGCGGAGAATCGCTTCGCGACCTCGTGAAGCAGGAGATCCGGTCGATCCTGCGCGCCGCCGACACCCCGGTCAGTGACGGCCACACGCCTCACGTCGTGATGCTCGTGGGCGTGAACGGCACGGGCAAGACGACGACGGTCGGCAAGCTGGCGCGTCTGCTGAAGGACTCGGGGCGGCTGCCGATGATCTGCGCGGCGGACACCTTCCGTGCGGCCGCCGTCGAGCAGCTGGAAATCTGGGCGAACCGGGCGGGTGTGGACATCATCCGGGCCAAGGCGGGATCCGATCCCGCGGCCGTTGTCTTCGATGCGCTGGTGGCCGGGAAGGCGAGAGGCCGCGACGTGATCCTGGTCGACACGGCAGGGCGACTGCACACCCGGGTCAATCTCATGGCGGAGCTCGACAAGATCCGCCGGGTCGCCTCGAAGGAGGTCGCGGGCGCGCCACACGAGGTCCTCCTGGTGCTGGACGCGACGGTCGGACAGAACGGGCTTGCCCAGGCCCGCGAGTTCACCAGCGTCGCCGGGGTGAACGGCATCGTCCTGACCAAGCTCGATGGTACGGCGAAAGGGGGGATTGCGGTCGCAATCGCCCACGATCTGAAGCTGCCCATCCGCTATGTCGGCGTCGGCGAAACGATCGACGACCTGATCCCGTTCTCGCCGGACGAATACGTGGACGCGCTGTTCGAAGACAAATGGTGAAGGGGTCACGCTCCACTCGTCGATGACCGAGAACCGGGACGCGTTCTTCATGGGGAAGGCGTTGCGACTCGCCGAACGCGGGCGTGGACGCACATCGCCGAACCCCATGGTTGGCGCGCTGGTCGTCGACGCTGAAGGCGTCGTGATCGGACGGGGCGCCCACGAGTTTGCTGGAAGCCCCCACGCCGAGGTCCACGCCCTGCGGGAGGCGGGCACCCGGGCAAGAGGAGCCACTCTCTACTGCACGCTCGAGCCGTGTAGCCACGTCGGGCGGACCGGGCCGTGCGCGCCGCTCCTGGCCGATGCCGGCATCCTTCGAGCGGTCATTGCAACGG
>JACDBQ010000799.1 GCA_013694845.1 Acidobacteriota bacterium | reverse complement strand
CGTGGATCGCTTTGCTCGGGTTTACACGCCGATCGTTCTCGTGTTCGCGATACTTCTCGCCGTCGTCCCGCCACTGCTACTCGGCGGCACGTGGAGCATGTGGTTCTACCGGTCCCTCGTGCTGCTGGTGATCTCATGTCCCTGCGCACTCGTGATTTCGACGCCCGTGTCGATCGTGTCGGCGCTCGCCGCCGCCGCGCGAAAGGGCGTTCTCATCAAGGGTGGAGCGAAGCTCGAGCAACTCGCGGCCGTCAAGTGCGTGGCCTTCGACAAGACCGGAACACTGACTCGGGGGCAGCTCGAAGTGGTCCAGGTGGTGCCATTCAGTGGCAGCAGCGCGGCCGCGGTGCTGCAGGTTGCCGCCGCACTCGAGTCACGCTCGGAGCATCCGATCGGGCAGGCCATCGTTCGCTTCGCTCGGTCGGAAGAGGTCGCGATCGGGAACGCCGAGGAATTCCAGGCCTTGCCCGGCCGAGGCGCCGAGGCGAGGGTGGGCGGGGTGCCGGTGCTCGCCGGCAACCGACGTCTGCTCGAGGAACGCGGGATCCGGTCCCCCGAGATCGACCGGGCGCTCGAGTCTCTGACGCAGAAGGGCAGTACCGCCGTCCTGGTCGCGCACCACGGGTGCGCGGTCGGGGTGATCGGCGTGGCGGACCGCCCGCGTGAAGCTGCTCGCGAGTCACTCGACCTGTTGCGGGCGCAGGGCATCCGCAGCATTGCGATGCTCACCGGGGACCACGCGGCCGTCGCGCAGGCACTTGCCGATTCGCTGGGAATCGATGATGTCCGCGCCGATCTGCTGCCCGCCGACAAAGCCGCGGCGGTTGCGGCGCTCCGCCTGGCGCACGGGCCGCTGGCGATGGTTGGTGACGGCGTGAACGATGCCCCCGCCCTTGCGACAGCCGACGTGGGGATCGCGATGGGAGCCGCCGGCACCGCCGCTGCTCTCGAAACGGCGGACGTCGCGCTGATGGCCGACGAGCTCCCGAAGATCGCTTATGCCGTCCGCCTGAGCCGTGCGACTGTCAGGAACATCCGCGTCAACATCGGCTTCTCGCTCGCCCTGAAAGCAGCCGTCCTGCTCATGGCGGTGGCCGGCACCGCGACGCTCTGGATGGCAGTCGCCGCCGACATGGGTGCTTCGCTGCTCGTGATCGCGAATGCCTTGCGGTTGTTGAAGGAGTAGGCACGTGCCACGTGCGAGGTGCCACGTGCGACGTGCGACGTGCGACGTGCGACGGGCTTAAGCCTTGCGGTTGCTGAAGAAATGCTGATCGATGAATTCGTCGATCGCGGCCTGAGCGACGGGATTGACCTGCTCGAACTGCAGGCCCATGCCGATCCGCCGGTCGGTCCACGCGACGCGCGACTCGGCTTCGATCTCGGACTTCCCCCCGGGGAGGCGGAAGCGGGCCCGGATCTTCGATCCCTGCTGCAGCGGGCTCATCGTCCGGACCGCGACTCCGCCCTTGCTGATGTTCAGCGTCAGGGCGGCGGCAATAGTGTTCCCGAACCGGTAGGACACCGGAATGCCGAGGGTGACCCTCGGGCTGCCGCGGCGATTGAAGTTGTCGGGGAAGAGATGGGGCGCGAGCGCGGGCAGGATGTGCTGCTCGGAGCTGTATTCGTTGACGTACCCGGCGATACCAAGAGCCGCCAGGTCCCGTACTTCGTTGGCGGACGCAATCGTGCCGCTGAAGACGAGAATCGGTAATTGCCGGCCCCCGTCGATCTTCCGCAGCTCACGCACGAGATCGACCCCGCCCGAGTGCGGCATCCGCAGGTCCATGACGACAAGGTCGATCTGGCCGGCGTCCCGGCGCACGCGGGCCAGCAGCTCGCTGACGCTCGCCACCGCCACCGCTGTGTGTCCGGCCCCCTTGAGCGCGGCGGAAAAGCGGTCCCGTACGAACGCGGTGTCGTCGGCGACGATGACGGTCTTCGCAGCAGGCACAGTCAGTGGTACCGCGGTCACGCCACACGTATCGGCAACACGTGCCCGGACCGTTAGGTTGATTGCAGGAGTTTACAGGTTCTCGTTATAATCCGGATTCGATTTGCGGTGCCGCGAACGCTGTTGTTCAAGGGCCGCTGGGCCGCCGCGGGGAGTGCAGCTCTTCGCCGCAGGAGCGTGTATGGCAACCTGTCCAGAGTGCGATGCTGATATGGAAGTCGACGAGTTCGACGTCGACAAGGGGGATCTGATCAGTTGCCCCGAGTGCGGTTCCAACCTCGAAGTCACCAGCCTCTCTCCGCTCGAACTCGAAGCGGCCGACGAGGACGATGACGACGAGGATGACGACGACGAGGTCGAGGAAGAGGAAGCCGAACCGGAGGAGGCCGAGGTCGAAGACGACGCCGAAGACAAAGAGGACTGGGACGAGTGAGTAGCGCAGCGCCGGTCGACGCCCGCCGGCGTGCCGGCACAGCCGACATCGAGGGCCGTGAGGCGGCGCTCTACCACTCCCTTGCCGAAATCCCGGCGCTCATCGTTGCCTACAGCGGGGGAG
>JACDBQ010000792.1 GCA_013694845.1 Acidobacteriota bacterium | reverse complement strand
GCGTTCTTCCTCGTCCTTACCATCGGCATGGTCGTGATCGATCCGGGCGCCGGTGCCCTGGCGCCGATCGCCATCGGATCCGTCCTCATGGTGCTGGTCTATGCAGGCGGACACATCTCCGGTGCGCACTACAACCCAGCCGTCACGCTCGCGATCTTCATCCGCGGCAAGGCGTCCGCATCCGATCTTGTGGGGTACTGGGTCGCCCAGTTCATCGGTGGCGCGCTCGGCGCGATGCTGGCCAACGCGTTCAAGGCGGGCGCTCTGGTAACGACGGCTCCAATCAACACGCTGCCCGCATTGCTGGCCGAGTTCGTGTTCACCTTCGCGCTTGCCTACGTCGTGCTGAATGTGGCGACCACTCGCGGCACCGAAGGCAACTCGTATTACGGCCTCGCGATCGGCTTCACCGTCATGGCTGGCGCGTTCGCGGTAGGCCCGGTCTCTGGCGCTGTGTTCAATCCATCCGTGGCGCTCGGCGCGACGATCATGGGCCTCTTCGAGATGTCCGACATCTGGATATTTCTCGTCGCGAACTTCCTCGGCGCCGCGGCAGCAGGCCTGCTGTTCAAGGCGCTCGATATGGGTAACGATAAACCGACCACCGCGTCTGTCGAGGACCAGGGCAAGCTGCGGCAGGCCGGCGCTACGAAGTGAGTAGACAGTGACGGGCGACGCAAGGTTCACGAAGGAAATACAACGGCGTAGAACGTTTGCGATCATCAGCCATCCCGATGCGGGCAAGACTACGCTCACCGAAAAGCTGTTGCTGTACGGCGGTGCAATCCACCTCGCCGGCTCGGTAAAGGCGAGGCGGGCTGCGCGCCATGCGACGTCCGACTGGATGGAGATGGAGAAGGAACGCGGCATCTCCATCACGTCCAGTGTGCTGCAGTTCGACTATTCCGGGTTCCGCATCAATCTGCTCGATACACCGGGACATCAGGACTTCTCGGAGGACACGTACCGCACGCTCGTTGCGGCGGACAGCGCGGTCATGTTGCTCGACAACCGGCGGGGCGTGGAGGAGCAGACGCGCAAACTCTTCGCCGTGTGCAAGCTCCGTCGCATTCCCATCTTCACATTCGTCAACAAGGTGGATCGCCCCGGCGAGGATCCATTGAAGCTGATTGACGACGTGGAGAAGGACCTTGGAATCGCCGTGTATCCCGTGACCTGGCCGATCGTGAACAGCGATGGTTTCGTGGGTGTCTTCGATCGTAGCACTGGCGAGGTTCACCTGTTCGAGCGCGAGCGTGATCACGGTCAGCGCCGTGTGACGGACAACGTGCACGGCCTGTACGACGAAATCGTGATCGACATCATGGGGGAGAGCGCACACCATCAACTGCTCGAACAACTCGAGCTGCTCGATGCGCTCGGGTCATCCTTCGATCGCGAAGCATTCGCGCGCGGCGAAGTGTCGCCGGCTTTTTTCGGAAGCGCACTGACGAACTTCGGTGTCGAGCCGTTCCTCAAGTCGTTCCTCGAGCTCGCGCCTGCGCCGACACCGCGGGAATCGAGTGCAGGTGTGGTCGATCCCCTGTCGCCCGATTTCAGTGGCTTCGTTTTCAAGATCCAGGCGAATATGGATCCGAAGCACCGCGACCGCATTGCATTCGTTCGCATCTGTTCCGGCGCGTATGAGGCGGGCATGTCCGTGCTGAATGTGCGGAGCGGCAAGGAAATGCGATTGACCGCGCCGTCGCAGTTCATGGCGAGGGAGCGGACGCTCGTGGAAGAAGCGTGGGCCGGCGACGTGGTTGGCATCCACGACCGCGGCAACCTGCGCATCGGGGACTCCCTCGCGGAGCACGGCACAGCAGCGTTCCAGGGTATTCCGCGATTCTCGCCGGAGCACTTTGCGCGTGTTTCCGTTCCCGATCCTCTTCGCCGCAAGCATCTCGACACGGGGTTGCAGCAGCTGTCGGAGGAAGGTGCAGTGCAGGTGTTCTACGAAGAAGGCCTGACCGGTCCATCACCGATGGTCGGAGCCGTGGGTCCGCTCCAGTTCGAAGTGCTGCTGCATCGTCTCGAGCATGAATACAACGTGGTCGCGACACTGCATCCGCTCAGCTACCACGCCGCTCGCTGGATTGTTGGCAATGACGCGGCCATCGATGAAGTCGTACGCGGGTATGGCCGCGCTCGCGTCCACGATGCGAAGGGTGCTCCTCTGGTACTGTTCCCCAACGAATGGTCCCTGCGCAGCGCGATCGAGAAGGCCGAGGGCGTGACGTTCCACGAGGTCGCCCCTTAGAGGCTGTCCGGCGCACCAGGCATTCGGTATGCCGACATGAGCCCTGTTCACAAGAGAACAAAGTGAACTGGCACAATAACTTTCTGGGGACACTGCAGGGTAGAAACGCGACGACGTGGTCGTTTTGCTAATCAGGGCGCGACCTTTCAACGGGTCGCTGGTGTAACGGATACACGTTGTTCGGCCGGCGCTGTTCGTCGGCACTAATATCAAACCTCAGGAGGACCCATGAACAAGATCAAATTGTTTGCTACTGCAGCCTTGACGGCTGGCGCACTTTTCAGCATGGAATCACCGGCATCGGCGCAGACCATCGGCTTCAAGGTCGGCCAGACTTTCTCGAAGTTCGATACCGACGGTAACAATTCGGCTCAGGACTACCTCGCGAAGTTCGGCGGCGGAGGGTTCCTGCGCTTCGGCCTGGCCGGCATCGGCATGCAGGCCGAACTCCTGGCGCTGACCAAGGGTTCCAAGACGGATGGTGCGACGGGTGTCGAGACGAGCACGCGTCTGGATTACATCGAGGTTCCGGTCCTGGCACGTTTTGGTCTCGGCATGGCTCCGATGATCTCGCCGTACGTCATGGTCGGGCC
>JACDBQ010000766.1 GCA_013694845.1 Acidobacteriota bacterium | reverse complement strand
ACGCACATCCCGGGTATCGGTCGACGTCATGGGCCGAGCGTCTTCCCACGACCGTCCACCCGATCCAGCATCATCGTGCACACATCGCGTCGGTGCTCGCCGAGCGCCAGGAGTGGGACACTCGAGTGGTGGGTGCGAGCTTCGACGGCACTGGCTACGGCGATGATGGCAGCACATGGGGCGGCGAGCTCTTTGTCGGCAGCGTGCGTCAAGGTTTCGAGCGGGTCGGGCACCTCCGTCCGGTCCGCATGGCCGGCGGGGACGCCGTAGCACGTCATCCCGCCCAGGCCGCGGCAGGCTTTCTCGAACAACTCGACGGGGTGCCCGATCTGACGCGCGCGCCGTTCTACTTTCCAAAGCGCTTCTTCCAGGCATCCGCGCTGTTGCGCGCCGATGTCCGGGTCGGCGTCAGCACGTCCATGGGCCGCCTCTTCGACACGGTGGCCGCGCTTCTCGGTTTCACGCGACCGACGACGTTCGAAGGGCAGGCGGCGATCTGGCTCGAGCACCTCGCCGCCGAGGGTCGAGGCGTGGATGCGTGCCCCTTTCCATTCCACGGCGGCGAGCTCGATTTTCGACCGTTGCTCGAGGAGATCATCGGCCGCCGCCTGAGAGGCGATCCGCCGGCGGAGATCGCCCGCGCCGCGCAGTGGGGTATCGCCGACGGCACAGCCGCAGCCCTGACCGCCGTCGGCCTGGAATACGATCTCGAGACCGCCGCGGTCTCCGGAGGCGTCTTTCAGAACCATTTCCTGCTGCACCGCTTGCGGGCTCGCAGCGAGGGTTCCTTGCGGGTGTGGACCAATCACGTGGTGCCGCCCAACGACGGCGGCATCAGCCTTGGACAAGCGGCACTGGCGGCGCTCTGGCCGGAACCGGGATAACCGGCGTGCACGAATTGTCGATCGCGTTGTCGCTCGTGGAAATGGCCATCGAAGAGGCCGAGCGCCGGGGATCCCGTGTCATCGCGGCCCATGTCAGGCTCGGGGTGCTTTCGGGCGTTGTCAAGGAAGCGCTGATGTCGGCTTACGAAATGGCCTCCGAGGGAACGTCACTCGAAGGTTCAGCGCTAATCATCGACGAGATCTCCGCGCTCATCCACTGCGCGGTCTGCGAGCAGGATCGCCCAACGCGACGCGACGAACGGTTCGCGTGCGAGGTCTGCGGCACGCCGGCCACGGAGTTTCTTCGCGGCCGCGAGCTCGAGCTCGCAGCGCTGGAGCTGGCGGCGCCAGAGCTACCCACCCTGGAGAATAGATGACGGACACAACGCGTCTCGTCGAAGTGCGCCAGCACCTGCTCAAGAAAAACGATCTGCAGGCACGTGCGCTGCGCCATCGGTTTCGTGACGCGGGCGTCTTCGTGGTCAGTCTCGTGTCCAGCCCTGGAGCCGGAAAGACGGCTTTTCTCGAGTGCACGCTATCGGCGCTCGGGCAGGAGCATCGCGTCGCCGCGCTCGTGGGCGACCTCGCCACCGAGAACGACGCCGTTCGCCTGGCCCGAAGCAGCGCTCCCGTGAAGCAGATCGTCACCGGCACCGTGTGCCACCTGGAAGCGGAGATGGTGGAGCGCGCGCTCGACGATTGGCGGCTCGCCGACCTTGATCTGTTGTTCATCGAGAATGTCGGCAACCTCGTCTGCCCGTCATCCTACGACCTGGGCGAGGCCCTTCGCCTGGTGCTGTTGTCGGTGACTGAAGGTGAAGACAAGCCGCTGAAATACCCGACCATCTTCAGCACCGCCGACATCGCCGTCGTGACCAAGACGGACATGGTCGAAGCCGCCGGATGCGACATGGCGGCACTGCGCGAGAACATCCAACGAGTACGCCCCGGGATGCGGGTGTTCGAGTTATCGTCCAGGAGCGGCACGGGGATGGATGACTGGTTGCGGTTCGTCGCCGCCCGCGCCCGTGAAAGCACCGGCCATGCACTCTCTGGATGACTGGATCCTCGGGCTCGGCGGTGACGGTCTGACCCTGGGTCTGGTCGTGGCATTGTTGCTGGGCGCGAGACACGCGACCGATCCGGATCACCTGACCGCGGTGTCCGCGCTGATTCTCTCCGACGACCGCAGCGGCGGCCGCCGTGCTGCCGTGCTCGGCCTGTTCTGGGGCCTCGGCCACGCGACGACGCTCTTTCTGTTCGGGGTGCCGATCGTCATGTTCGGCGCCCACCTGCCGGAGGCCGTCGGGCGCGCGGCCGAGTTCTCGGTCGGGGCGGTCACGGTCTTTCTGGCGGTTCGGCTTCTCCTCCGATGGCGGCGGGGGTACTTCCATTCGCATCTGCACCGCCACGGCGAGGTTCGCCATACCCACCCGCACGTGCACGAGCACGCACCAGCCGCCAGCCACCCGGCCGCACATCCGCATCGTCACGCCGAGGGCCTGGGGCGGTCGCCGGCGACGGCGTTCGGCATTGGTCTGATGCACGGCATGGGCGGATCGGCCGCCGTCGGCGTGCTGCTCGTCGCCTCGGTCGCCGATCGCGTGGGCGCCGTGGCAGGATTGCTGCTGTTCGCGGCCGCGACTGCGCTATCGATGGCGGTGGTCTCCGCCGCCCTCGGGTATGGGCTCGTCCGCGGTCCCGTGGCCCCGCGGCTCGAACGCCTGGTGCCAGCCTTCGGAGGGGCCAGCCTGCTTTTCGGCGTGTGGTACGCGCTCAGCGCCCTCGCTCCCGCCGGCTAGGCTAGTCGGCGATCTCGTCCAAAGAATTGAATCCAATCGATCGGATCTATCGCAGCCGAGGATTCGGTCGCGTCACTCTTCGTTCGCTCGTCACTCCTTCCTGCCGTTGGTCATCAGAATCTGTAATCCGTCCCCGCCGACGTCCTGCTCTCACCGGGTATTGCGGTTGCACTCTGACGTCCCGCAACCCGCACCATCAAACGAGGGAGAACACCATAATGAGAAGAGCAACGATCGCGATCGCACTGCTGCTCGCGTTCGCGACAGCGGCCGGGGCACAGATTCAGGGAGGGACGATCACCGGCGTGATCAAGGACGAGCAGGGGGCGACGCTGCCTGGCGTGAACGTCACGCTGGCCGGTGCCGCCGAGACCGCGACCTTCACCACCGGAGCCGACGGTCAGTTCCGGTTTCTCAATGTTCCCCCGGGTGTCTACAGCATCGCGGCCTCGCTCACCGGGTTCGCGAAGTTCGTTCGCAGCGACATCACCGTGACGGTCGGGCAATCGGTGACCCTGCCGTTTACGATGAAAGTGGCCACGCTGCAAGAAGCGGTCACGGTGAGCGGTGCTTCTCCGGTGGTCGACACCCGGAAGGTCGGCACCTCCACCAATTTCACGCAGGATGAACTGGCGCGGATTCCGAACTCCCGGGATCCCTGGGCGCTGCTCAGGACAGTACCCGGTGTCGTAGTGGACCGCATCAACATCGCCGGGAACGAGACCGGTCAGCAGACCAACTACTCCGGGAAAGGCACCCTCGGACGCGAGTCGACCTGGACGATGGACGGTGTCGTGATCACCGACATGTCGGCCACCGGCGCGTCACCGACCTACTTCGATTACGACGCCTTCCAGGAGATCCAGATCTCCACGTCGAATCACGACATCCGGCAGCCGACCAGCGGCATCGGCCTCAACATGGTCGTGAAGCGCGGCACCAACGAGTATCGCGGAACCGCTCGCGGCTACTTCACCAACGACGCCCTCGAAGCGACGAACGTGCCCGACGAACTGCGCTCGAGAGGAATCACGGGCGCTACCGCCGATCACAACGAGCAGATCAGCGACTACGGATTCGACCTGGGCGGTCCGATCCTGCGCAATCGCGCATGGGCGTGGGGCTCATGGACGACGCAGGACATCCGGCTCGCCCGGCAAGCGGGCCGGCTGCTCGATCGCACCCTGCTGAAGACGACGAACGTGAAGGGCAACTGGCAGGCGACCTCGAAAGACATGGTCAGCGTGCTTTGGTTCAACGGCGCCAAGGAGAAGTTTGGTCGCGGCACCGGGCAGGCCCAGCGCGAAGCCAGCACCGCCACCTGGAACCAGGGCAACTACTATCCGGAAAGCCGCCCGCATGGTCTGCTGAAAGTCCAGGACGACCACGTCTTCAATTCGTCCCTGTTCCTGTCGGGAAAGTACGCCTACTACGGGACAGGCTTTTCGCTCGAGCCCCGCGGCGGGCTGGATGGTCAGACCACCCGCGACGCGGTCAACAGCACGACGACAGGGACGACCCGGGGCAGTTTCTTTCTGCGGCCGCAGCATGTCATGAACCTGGACGGCAACTGGTTCCGGGCAGGCCTCGGAGGCGCACACGATTTCAAGTACGGGCTCGGATATCGCCGGACCGATGCGTTCTCGCAGACGATCTGGCCGGGCGACAAGATCCAGGGACGGATCGAGTCGGCAACCAACCGCGTCGCGCGTCTTTATCGCGAAGGGGCGGGCACCGACCGCACCAAGTATTTCAGTCTGTACGTGGGCGATACGTTCAGCCGTAACCGCCTCACCCTGGACCTCGGCCTTCGCTACGACCGGCAATGGGGCGCAGCCCTTCCCAGCGCGACGGAAAGCAACGGAGCGTTCGCGGACCTGGTGCCGGGCATCAGCTTCGCGGGGTACGAAGCGCCGTTCACCTGGAACGACATCACGCCGCGCGCCGGCTTCACCTACGCCCTCGACGAATCGCACCGCACCCTGGTGCGCGGCAGCATCGGTACCTCCGTCGGCCAGCTCAGTAACGGAACGGTCGGGTTCAGCAACCCGAGCTCTTCCGTCGGCTTCGCCGACTACGCCTGGCCGGCGGATCTCAACGGCAACGGCTTCGCCGAACCCGACGAGATCGTCGCCACTGGGCGGCCGATCACCTTCGGCGGCGGGTTCAATCCCGACGCCCCAACCGCCGTTCGCTCTGCAAACCAGATCGATCCGGATCTGAAGGCCCCGCTGACGACAGCAATGACTCTGGGGCTCGAGCGGGAGCTGATGCCAAACCTCGGCGTGAGCGTAGCCTACTCGTGGAATCGCACCACGCGCTACGCCTACGACCCGTGGATCGGCGTCGGTCCCGGGAACTACGAGCTGGCCGACACGGCGACAACTCCCGGTGGCCGGTTGGAAGTGAACGTTCCGGATCGCGGCACCTCCACAGCGCTCGTCTACCGCCCGGTCCCTGCCGCAGTGGCCGCCGGCGGCAACGGGCGTATCCGCACGAACTTCGACGGCTACTCGACGCGTTACAACGGCGTCGACTTCACCATGACGAAGCGGCTCGCGAACCGCTGGATGGCGCGCATCGCCGCCTCGTACAACGATGCCAGGCAGCACTATGACGAGGCGAATCTGGTCGGCGCGTTCGGCAACCCGACCCCGAACGACGGCTTCATCGATACCCTGCAGATCGGCACGCTCGCCCCGCAGGCGAGTGCGGTGACTCCCGGGGCGCAGATGTATCAACTCTCGAGCGGCAGCGGCCAGGGCGAAGTGTTCATCAACGCCAAGTGGAGCCTGAACCTGAACGGGTTGTACCAGTTGCCGTGGAACACGGAAGTTGCGGCCAACCTGTACGGCAAGCAGGGCAATCCGCTGCCGCCGGTGGCCCCGGCATCCCTCGGTCTGGACGGCAGCCACAACGTGCTGCTGGTCTCGGAGGTGGATGATGTGCGGCTCGACAACGTCTGGAACCTCGATCTGCGTCTTGCGAAGAACGTCAACGTCGGGCGGGCATCTCTCAACTTCGCGGCGGACCTGTTCAATGCCTTCAACAACAACGTCGAGTTGCAGCGCAAC
This sequence comes from Acidobacteriota bacterium, assembly GCA_013694845.1. Classification (GTDB taxonomy): domain Bacteria; phylum Acidobacteriota; class Vicinamibacteria; order Vicinamibacterales; family 2-12-FULL-66-21; genus JACDCA01. The sequence continues at coordinate 128 of JACDBQ010000766.1, read as the reverse complement.
CGCGTGATCGGTGGGACCTTCGACCAGCTGAATCAGAACCTCAGCCCGCGGATCCTGCGTTTCGGGGTTCGGGTCGGGTTCTAAGGGCCAACCTGGTGTATCGGGCCAGCACGACGGTGTGCTGGCCC
>JACDBQ010000756.1 GCA_013694845.1 Acidobacteriota bacterium | reverse complement strand
GTCTTCTGGTCGGCTGCCGCCCCGTTGCGTCGTGTCAGCACGCGGGGTGAATCTACGGCTCGGCCCAGCACGGACCGAACCTGGATTCCCACATGACCATGCGCTGAATGCCGCGGCGCAACGCCCCGGCGCCTCGGTGCCTCCCTGAATCACCCCTCGCAGCAACTGCCAGGGCGTCTTCACGGACAACCCAACAGTACACCCAGCAAGGAGGGGGGATGTCTGACGCTCGATGGGGTGATCCGCGCGAATACGACGACCGGGATCGCGAGGACGAACGGCCGCGCGTGTACGACGAGCGCCACCGGGACGACAACGATCCGCGCGACAACGTGATGCGCGACCTCGACTTGCCGCGCGGCGATGACCGCGAGCTGGTCGTTGATCGTAACCGTGTCTACGAGTTGAACGGCGAAGACAGTCGCACGCTTGCCGCCGTCGGCACCTTCCGTGTCGTGCCCGAACAGGACCTCGATAGCTACCACAACACCATCGACCATCTCCGTGATGAGGGCCTGGTCAAGACCATCGACCTTGGCGACGAACGGCGCGGTGTGGTTCTCACGAAGGAGGGCCGAGATCTCCGCGATTCGCACTCGCTGGATCGGGACGATGAGCCGTCGCAGGCGTTCTACGCCGGCGTCAGCCGCTCGCGCGAAGTCGACCACGACTCGAACCTCTACGCGACGTATCGCCAGGAGGAAGCCCGTCTCCGAGATGACCATGGAAACCTGGAGATCCGGCGCGTCGTCCTCGAGCAGGACCTGAAGCGCGAGTACCAGGAGTTCCTGCAGGAGCGCAACCGCGATTGCTCCGACAGCGACGGCCGACCTAACCGCGACGAGGACGAGATCCGCGACTGGGCGCGCGAGCGCGACTTGCCGTACTTCGACGGCCAGGTGCACTTCCCGGATTATCGCATCGAGTACGAGGTCGATGGGCGGGAGCGCCACGAGGACGTGGAGCTGTTCACGCCCACTACCGCGGCGCTCACGCCGCCAGCCGCGCCAAGACCGGCTTCCGCATCTACGTCGTCGGATCCCGCGGTGGCGGCGGTCGTTCCGGACCGCATCCGCGCGTCGTGGAGGAATTCCTATGACGCACGAATACCCGCACGACCCGACGTTCGACAGCGTCAGTATCAGCCGGGTGATGGGCCTCGCGGACTTCGGCTTCACGCGACGACAGCATGAGTTCCTGGTGACCGTAATGGTCCACTCCGGGTGCTTCCTGGAACGACAGTACTGCACGTTCACCGGCACGGCGCGTGGCCAGAACAGCCGCGAATTCGTCGCCCGCCTGGTTGCTCGCGGTTTCGCCCGAGCCATCGAGCCAGGACCTGTCCGCCGAGGGCGTCTCTACCATGTCCAACACAAGCCGCTCTACGAGGCCATCTGGCAGCCGGACAATCGTAATCGCCGTCTCCAATCGATCGGCCGCATGGTCGAGGGGTTGATGATTCTCGACGCCGTGCTGAGCGATCGGCGCTGCTGGTGGGTGAGTCCCGAGGCGGACAAACGAACGTTCTTCGACGTGACGCACAAGACGGGTCTGCGCCCAGAGGAGTATCCGCACATCACGTTCGCCGGCCGGACGGGACCAAGGAGCTGGTCGCCGTTGAAGACGGCTACCGCGAGAGCACCGAAAGCTGGAGCACGCTGCTGCGCGATCTGAAACGCCGGGGTCTCCGCGCACCGGTTGTCGCCGTGGGGGACAGCGCGCTCGGCTTCTGGGCCGCCGCCGGCGCGGTGTGGCCTGACACCCGTGAGCAACGCTGTTGGGTCCATCGACTGGGGAACGTCCTCGACAAACTACCGAAGCGACTGCAGCCGAAAGCCAAGCAGGCGCTGCACGCCATCATGCAGGCGCCGACGCGCGCCGAGGCGGAGGCCGGCATCGAGCTGTTCGCGGCGGAGTACGATGCGAAGTATCCGAAGGCACTCGGGTCGTTGCGGCGCGACCAGGCGCAGCTGCTCACGTTCTATGACTTTCCGGCGGAGCACTGGCGGCACTTGCGCACCACGAACATCATCGAGTCGCCGTTTGCGACCGTACGCCTGCGGCAGAGGGTGACGAAAGGCGCCGGCTCACGAACGAAGGCTCTGATGATGGCCTTCAAGCTGCTCGCGATGGCGGAAGAGCGCTGGCGAAAGGTGAATGGATCGGAGTTGCTGCCGCTGGTGCGGGCCGGAGTTGGTTTCATCAACGGCGCGCAAGCAACGGTCAAGAACGCGGTCGGAGAGGCGAAGGAGAGCGTCGCCTAAGTCACGCAGCGATCCACAACATTGACAATAGCTCATCTGGGCATCGTCCTCGCTCTATTCCTGACACTGCCGTACGGCAAATTCGTGCACGGCGTGTATCGAGTTGCGGCGCTTGTCGCATATGCGCGCGAGATCCAGGGCGACGCCTCGCCATAGGTGAGGTGCCCTGTGCGTCGGATCAGAGAAACAGCGTCTATCTATCAGTCGCCTCACCGCGAGAGGCTTCCCATCGATTGAAGTCGTCGAGCACCGTCCTGACCGTGCTGACCACCCAGGCCAACACCGCTGCGTCGTCCATGAATCCGAGGCCGATCACGAAGTCGGGAATCACGTCGAAGGGCAAAACGAAGTAGAGAACCCCGGCGACGATGAGAATCAGGCTCTTCGCTGGAACCGTCCGATACTCACCGCTGGCGTAGGCCCGCAGGAGCCTGAGAAACGCCAGCAGCGCCTGCCACATGTCCTTGAGAGCTGCGCTGCCTTGTGCTGCGTCGGCCTTGCTCTTCGCCTTCTGAACGAGTTCTTGTATCTTGTCGGGGTTCTTCAGGTATTCGATGGCCTGGTTCTTCAGCTGTGTGAACAAGGCTCCGCGAACTATCCCGCCGCCCCACCCTTTGCCCATGTTGTGGTCTCCACCCATCTCGCTCGCGCATGCGATTCTAAGCGAGGAGTGGCACAGCAGCCCCGTGCCGCGTGCGCGGGTGCCTCTGGCTGGCCCACTACGATGGATCTCAGACCACCAGCCGCTCGCGCAGCGCCTTGGCGACGGCTTCAGTCTTCGAGTGGACCTGCAGCTTGTCGTAGATGTTCTTCAGGTGGAAGGACACGGTGTTGGTGGAGATCGCCATCTCCTTTGCGGCCGTCTTGTAGTGGTGGCCCTCGACCATCAGCTTCAACAGCTCGGATTCCTGCGGCGTCAAACGACATGAGCTCGTTTGTTCCGGGCAACGAGACTGCCGGAGCAGCGCGATGACCCGGCGTGCGAGCTCGGGCGACGAGTCGAGCAGCGCCGACGGCGCGGTGCTCTTCATCAGATAGCCCGACGCTCCGGTGCAGATCGCGTTCAACAGTTCCGCCATCGTCGAATAGCTGCCGATCGACGCGAAGCCGTTCGTGCCGCTGACCTGCATGCTCAGACCTTCCCGCGCTTCCCGGAGGTCTTCGATGATCACGACGCAAAGGGCAGTCTCGGGCATGGGTTGTTCTCGGGGTTTCGTATTCCGCTCCTGTCTGTAGAAGCGGGAACGGGGCGGCAGAACTGGCATGACCGCAGGAGAGGCGTAGAATGGGCTCATTCCTGACCAATCCACGAACGTCACGGCGCTGCTTCTGAGGTGGGGTCAAGGTGACGAAGCTGCCCTCGAGCGTCTCGTCCCCGTCGTCCAGCAGGAGCTTCACCGCATCGCCCGGAGATGCATGGCGGGCGAGCGCGCCGGCCATAGCCTGCAGGCAACCGCGCTTATCAACGAGGCGTACGTCCGGCTGATCGACGGGCATGACGTCGCCTGGCAGGATCGCGCACACTTTCTCGCGGTCGCCGCCCGGGTCATGCGCCGGATCCTGGTGGACCACGCCCGCGCGCGGCAATCACAGAAACGCGGGGGACAGGCGGCGAAGGTCACCTTCAACGAAGCGCTCGCCGTCGTGAACGAGCCGGCGCATGACTTCGTTGCCCTGGACGACGCCCTTGGGGCACTTGCCGCATTCTCCGAACGCCAGAGCCGCGTGGTCGAGTTGCGGTTCTTCGGCGGGTTGACGGTGGAAGAGACAGCGTCGGTTCTGCAGGTGTCCCCCGACACGGTGATGCGGGACTGGCGCCTGGCGAAAGCCTGGCTCCAACGCGAAATGCGCGGCGCCCACTCGCATGACGCCTGAACGCTGGAAGCAGGTCGAAGCGCTCTATCACGCGACGTGCGAGCGATCCCGGCAGGACCGCGCGACGTACCTGCTCAATGCCTGCGCTGACGACGAATCGCTGCGGCGCGACGTCGAATCCCTGCTGGCGGAAGGGGTATCCGACGACGGTTTTCTCGGTCAGCCCGCGGTCGTCCGGGGGGCAGAGATGCTCAGCGACGCCCCGGCCGCCACCATGACAGGGCGCTCGATCGGGCGGTATGCGCTGCGGCGATTGATCGGCGCCGGTGGCATGGGCGAGGTCTATCAGAGCCACGACGCGACGCTCGGACGCGACGTGGCGGTCAAGATCCTGCCGCAGGCGTTCACGCGTGATCCCGATCGACTCGCAAGACTCGAGCGCGAGGCCCGAATGCTCGCGGCCCTGTCGCACCCGAACATCTGCGGGATCTACGGCCTGGAAGAGGCCGACGGCATCCGGCTCCTGGTTCTCGAATTCGTGGATGGCGAGACACTGGCGGAGAGGCTCGCACGCCTCGGCCGTCCGCAACCCGGCACTTCCGGCCTTCCGCTCGGCGACGCCCTCAGCATCGCCCGGCAGATTGCGGATGCCCTCGAAGCCGCTCACGAAAAGGGGATCGTCCACCGCGACCTGAAGCCGGCGAACATCAAGATCACCGCAGACGGAGTCGTCAAGGTCCTGGACTTCGGCCTCGCGAAATCCATCGGCGCAAACGGGTCGTCGCCGGATATTACCCAGGCTCCTGGGCCCGATGCAGCACGACCCGGAGGTGCGGTCATCGGCACCGCCGCCTACATGAGCCCGGAGCAGGCGCGCGGCCTCGCCGTCGACAAGCGCACCGACATCTGGGCCTTCGGATGTGTGCTCTACGAGATGCTGACCGGCCGCCACGCGTTTCCGGGCCAGACGGTGTCGGACACGATCGCGAAAATACTCGAGCGTGAGCCCGACTGGGCCGCGCTTCCGGCGACGACGCCCGCGTCGATCCGACGGCTGCTGCTTCGCTGCCTGGGCAAGGATCCTCGACTGCGGCTCAGGGACATGGGTGACGCGAGAATCGAGATCGACGGGGTCGAGGATGTACAACCGAACACCGTCCACGAATCTTCACCACGACCCAGCCGGAGCACATGGCTCCCCTGGAGCGTCGCCGGCATGCTCGCAATCGGCTGCACACTGCTCCTCGTCGCGTGGGCGCCATGGCGTGAGGTGGCGCGGCCAGTTCCAGCGCGCGTCCCGACCGAACTCACCGCGGATCCCTCTATCGTGCAGTCCGCGTCCACGCAATTCGGCGGCGGCACAATCCTGTCACCCGCCGGCGACCTCATCGCGTTCGTGGCGCAAAGCCGAGTCGACGGGCGTGCGCGTATCTACCTGCGGCGTCTTGGTGAGCTGGACGCGACACCGATGCCAGGAACCGAACGACCGCTCTCGCCGTTCTTTTCGCCCGACGGCCGTTCGATCGGGTTCTTCGCGGACGGTAGCCTGAAAACCGTCTCGGTGGCGGGCGGTGCGCCTGTCAGCCTGACCAAGGTGCTCGAGAACCGTGGCGGCTCGTGGAGCGAGGACGGCACGATCGTGTTTGCACCTCGAAGCACCGGCGGGCCGTTGATGGCGATACCGTCGAGTGGCGGTATACCCAAATCACTCACGACCCTCGGCGAGGGGGAGTTGGTCCAGCTCTGGCCGCAGATGCTCCCGGGAGGCAAGGCCGTGCTTTTCACGAGCAGCAACGCCCCCGGCTCAAACAACGATGCGGACCTGGTGGTGCAGACCCTGCCGAACGGACCGCGTCGCATCGTCCAACACGGGGGATATCACGGCCGGTACGTGCCGAGTGGCGTTGCCTCCGCGGGTGGCGCCGACCGCGACAACGGTCACCTGTTGTACATCCGAGACGGGAAGTTGTTTGCAACGCCGTTCGATCTCTCACGCCTGTCGGAGACCGGCGCAACCAAACCGGTGCTCAATTTCGTCCGTTCGAACTCGAACACTGGGGGTGCGCAGTTCGCCGCTTCGGCTAACGGTACCCTGGTGTACGTACCGGGACCAACCACGAGTGAGATACCGATCCACTGGATGGGCCGCGACGGTACGACCACACCGCTGCGGACCGAGCGACGGAACTGGTACAACCCTGCCTTCTCACCCGACGGCGGTCCGCCCTCGCGTTCGGCTCGACATTACGTTTTTCTGCTCCGGGGAATCGGCACAGCCTAGCACGCGACAGGTCGCGATGATCAGCGCCGGATCAGCTCGATGTCGAACCGGGTGTCGCCGCTGACAGTCGCCGTGATCCACTCAGTCGTCGATCCCGCCAGCCGATACCCGTCCTTTCTCACCCACAGCGTGGTGGCGCCGTTGCTC
>JACDBQ010000406.1 GCA_013694845.1 Acidobacteriota bacterium | reverse complement strand
CCGAGCGGGAGCCGCACCGTGATCAGGTTCGTTGTCCGTGTCCCGAGCTCAGTGCTCTGCAGCTTGTCGAAGCTGCGGACCAGGAGCGCGGCGCCGACGACCAGCATCAGGGCGAGTGCGATCTCGGCCGAGACGAGAGTGGACCTGAGACGTCGCTGCCTCGGGCCTCCGCTCATGGTTCGCACGGACTCCTTCAGCGTGTTCCCCGTCGCCGAGCGTCCCATCGTGATTGCCGGCAGGAGGCCGACGAACACACCGCAGGTCATGATGGCGCCGGCCGCCACGGCGAGCACGCGCCAGTCGAGCGGGATGCCCGTTTCGGTGATGCGCGGCAGGTCTCCCGGCAGCAGCGCCGGTACAGCGCGGATGGCGGCCATGGCGAGCCCGACGCCGGCCGCCCCCCCGATCAGGGCAAGCATGGCCCCTTCAGTGAGCAACTGCCGGGCGACCCGCCCACGGCTGGCACCGAGCGATGCACGGACCGCGAGCTCCCGCTGACGCGCCGCCGTCCGCACGAGCAGCAGGCCGGCGACGTTGGCCGACGCGATCAACAGGACCAGGATCACCGCGCCCCCAAGCACCGCCAGGGTTTGCGAGGGATCCTCGAGCACCTGGTCGGACATCAGTCTCGGGCTGGCCCCGAACCCCTTGTTGGCCGGGTGCACCGCTTCCTGCTGCTGTGCCACGAGGCGCATTTCGGCCGCCGCCGTGTCGAAGCTGGCATCCGGCCCGAGTCGCGCCACCACCCAGATGAAGTGGCTGTTACGATTGTTCGAGGGATCGTCTGGCGCAAAGGCGAACGGCACGAATACATCCGGGTGCGCCGCCGTGAACCACGTGCCGGCCGGCATCACCCCCAGGATCTCGTGCGGTTCGCCATTGAGCGTGAGCGTGCGGCCGACGACCGATGGGTCGGACCCAAAGCGGCGGCGCCACATCGTTTCGCTGAGCAGCACACGCCGATGCCATCCCCATGTTGCCTCGTCGCCCCGGAACCCGGCGCCGGTCAGTGGACGCACCCCGATGGTCGCGAACATGCCCGGGGTGACCGCCGCGGCGCGCAACTGCTCCGGCTCGGCACCGATCGACGCGTTCAGCGTCCGATAGGTGTAGGCCTGGACGCTGCTGAACGATTGAGCCATGGTGCGCCAGTCACGGAAATCCGCAGGCGTGGGGGTCCACAGCTCGGTGCCGCGGGTCTGCCAGAGGTAGACCAGTCGCGCCGGATCGTCGTACATCGCTGACCATCGCCACAACGTGGCATTCACGATGCCGGTCACGACCATGGTCGCCGCAATCCCTACCGCCAGCGACACCACGCTGACGATCGTGAACACGGGTGACCGCCGCATCAGCCGGAGGCCATACCGAAGATCCTGCGTGATGGTGGTGAGCGGGCGAAAGCTCCACATGTCGCGGCTTTCCTCGTGAATCAGAGTCGGGTTGCCAAAGGCCCGGCGTGCCTGGCGGGCGGCCTCGTGGGAGTCCATGCCCTCGTCCTCGAGCGCCTGCCGGCGCTGCTCCAGGTGCTGGCGAATCTCTTCCGCCATCTCCGTGTCGAGGCGGCTGCGGCCAACAAACGCGATGACCCGCCTGACCAGCACGAGTGCTTTCCATAGACGGTCCATGGTAATCAGTGCGGTAACTTCAACCAGGGTTAAACGAGTGTTCCCATAGATCGGCTATGGAAACATTTCGGTTCGTGCTTGTCAACTGGCCCATTAGGGTAGACGCGAGCGTGAGTCTCCCAGGCCAGGGCACGTGGAACGGCGCCCCGCCCTGCGAGGACTCGCGAGGCCCCCGCCCGTGACCGCAATCTTGACCTCCTACCTGCCCCAGTGATATCTCTATGCGATATATCCCTATGAAACATATCAGTGCGATGCACGCGCGCGAGATGAAGAAGGGAAGCGCCGAGCTGCTGATTCTCTCGCTCGTCGAGCTACGGGCCCGCCATGGCTACGAGATCGGCAAGCTGATCGAGCAGAAATCTGGCGGGGCGATCGTGTTCAGCGCCGCCGCGCTCTACCCGTTGCTCTACCGTCTCGAAAATCGCGGCTGGATCCAGGGTCGCTGGGTTGAACAGGCGGGGCAGCGCCGCCGGCGTTGTTACCGGCTTACGGCCGGCGGCCGCCGGATGCTGGGCGAACAGCGGAGTGCCTGGCGCGCATTCGCCACGGCGATCAATCGGATCGCCGGTACAGAGCAGGTGCCACGTGTCAGGCTGGGATGAGGAGATCCGGCGTCGGCTCGCGGCAGCCAACCTCGATCCGGTCCGCGAGGCGGAGATCGCGCAGGAGCTGGCGCACCATCTCGAGGATCGGTTCGCTGAGTCGCGGGCGATGGGACAGTCCGAAGCCGAGGCCCGCCAGGCGGCCTTGGGGGAGTTGCGCGAGGAGGTTCGCATGAGAGAAGAACTGGCCACCGTGGCGCCCGGCGCACCCAGCCTTTTCCCCCCTGGCGCGCCCCCGACGCGCAACTCGATGGCGGAACGCTGGCAGGACATTCGCTACGCATCGCGGATGCTCGGCCGGAGCCCTGGCTTCACCGCCGTCGCCGTGCTGACGCTGGCGGTGGGCATCGGCGCGACGGTTGCGATCGTGAGCGCCGTTTACGCGGTGTTGTATCGGCCGCTGGCCGTGGCCGAAGCAGAGCGGCTGGTCATCCCGGTCAGCGTCAACGCGGCCCGGAGCATCGAGCGCGGCAGCGTGCCGTTCGCAGATTACGAGGACTGGCGCAATGAGCGTGATGTCTTCGAGCGAGTCGCGCTCTTCAGCCCGAGCCAGGTCGACATCGCCGGCGGCGAGACGCCGGAGCGGGTCGACGCCGTGCAGGTCTCGGCTGAATATTTCGAGGTGATGAAAGTCCAGCCGCTCGCCGGGCGGGTGTTCACGCTGTCCGACCATGCGCCGGACGCCGCTCCCGTCGTGGTGATCGCCGACACGCTATGGCAGCGGCGATTCGCCAGCGACCCGGAGATCGCGGGGAAGCCGGTTCGCCTCGCCGGCACTCTGAGGACGATCGTCGGTGTGGTCCGGGCCGAGGAGATGTGGCCGTCCCGGCAGGACGTGTGGCTGCCGCTGCAGCCGTCGCGCCTGCCCGAGGACGTGCGGGTACGGCGGGACAACATGATCTTCCTGTCGGTGGCGCGGCTTCAGCCTGGAGCCCTCATCGAGCAGGCGCGCGCCCGCGTGGCGGCCATCGCCAGCCGCGTCGCCGAGCAGCACGCGGCGTCACGCGAAGGCTGGACGACCGACGTCATCCCGCTCCGCGAGTACATCGTCGATCCCGAGATCCGCCTGGGCATGATGGTGCTGCTCGGCGGTGTCGGATTCGTGCTGCTGATCGCGTGCGTCAACCTGGCCAACCTGCTGCTGGCGCGTGGCGCCGACCGGGCGCGCGAAATGGCGTTGCGCTCGGCGCTCGGTGCCAGCCGCTCGCGGCTGCTGCGGCAGCTGATGACCGAGAGTCTGGTGCTCGCGGCGGGGGGCGGCGCGGCCGGGTTGCTGTTCGCCCGCTGGCTGTTGCAGGGTCTGC
>JACDBQ010000739.1 GCA_013694845.1 Acidobacteriota bacterium | reverse complement strand
ACCCGACGCCGCGCGTGCCCTCTTCGATGTGATCGACCGGCAGCTCGGCGAAGCGAAGACGCGCACCGACGTGGCGGTCACCATCTACGACTTCCCCGACGGCGTCGCTCGCGCGTGGGCGGGCCGCCCCTCTGACATTCCGGCCGAGCGGATCAGAACGCCCCAGTCCTGGTTCGTCACCCCGTCCCCCCAGGGGCTGCGCCTCGTTCACGTGATCCCGGTCAGCGCGGGTGACGACGCGCCGGTGGGCGTGGTGGCCACCGAGCACGCGCTCTCCCCCGCCCCGGCGGCCGGCACCATCCCCCAGACGGACTACCTGCTGCCCACGGCCTTCGGCCCCGCATCATTGCGCCTGGGGTATGAGGGGGCCGGTGACCAGCCTCGCGCGGACGTCGTTCTGCTGAAGGGGCCGTCAGGCGAGGTGCTGGTGGAGGCGTACATCAGCTCGGCGCAGATCAGTCGTGCGCGCTCGGACTGGCGACGGCGCGTGGCCGCGGTGGTGCTCGGCATCGTTGCGGTCACGTTGCTGCTGCTGATTGGTCCCCTGATGGACCGGCGATCCTTCGCGTCTTCGGTTCCGCACTACCGACGGTTGACCCTGCTTGCCGCCGTGCTCGTGACCGGCGCGGCTGGCGCCGGGTGGATCGCGCTCGGTGCGGCATTCGAGGGTGGGCCGGGAGCGCACGCCCTGCTGCTGGTCGGCAGCGCGTCGGCCGCCGGCGTGATCGCCCTGTTCGCGTCGCCGATCTCGCGCCTGCGTGCCGTCATTCGAGGCAGGCGGCGTCCGCCGTCAGCGGCGCGGGCGCGGTTCGCGCTCACCCACCTGCTCGCCGGCGCGATCGTCGCCGCCCTCATCGTGCTGTTCGAATTCGTGCTGAGGCGCGCGCTGGAGGTCGGTCCGGTGGACCTCCGGCACTTCTCGCTCCATCCGTGGAGCGTTCAGCGACTGGTGCTGCTCGGCGGAATACTGACGGCGCACATGGCCACGCTCTGGGCCGCCACGCTCGTGTTCGCGGCGTCGGTCATTTATTGGCGGCTCCCCAGGCGCGGGCCCCGATTGATCGGGCTCTGGCTTCTCTGGGCGGCGCCGGCACTCCTCTTGAGCGCCCTTGCGGTCACGCGCGGCTGGCCGCTGCCGGCGCTCGGGCTCGGGCTCGCGGCCATGGTGTGCGCCGGCGGGGCGATTTTCGCCTCGCGTGCAGCCCGGTGGTTCAGACATGCCTCGGTCGCCGCCCGCATTCTCGCGCTGTTCATCGCCTTCCTGGTTCCGTCGCTGCTGCTGTATCCGTCGGTCAACTTTTTCACCCTGCGCGCGGTCCGCAGCATTGTGGCCGGCCAGTACGCGGTTGAAGCGCAGAACCATCCGCAGATGCTGCAGGACAGGCTGGACGACGTCAGGCGCGAGATCGATGCGATGCCGGGCCTGGGAGAGCTGGTGCGCGGCGGGTCCGCGGCCCAGTCCGAAGGACGCGCGACGGAAGGCGCGTTCCTGGTCTGGCGGCAGACAGCGCTGGCACGCGCCCGACTGACATCCGCCGTCGAGCTCTACGACGCGTCCAGTACCCTCGTCAGCCGCTTCGCGCTGAACTTCCCCGAATACACCGGGACGATCCAGACGCCTCGCGCCGCGACGTCCTGCAAGTGGGAGATCTTCGGCGAAGCCGCGCCGTTCGGATCCGAAGAACGACGCATGCTGCACGCCGAGAAAAGCATCTGCGAAGGGACGGGCGACTCCGCGCGGATCCTGGGCTCGATCGTGCTCCACCTGGTCCCTGACTACCGCACGCTGCCGTTCATCACCTCCCAGAGTCCGTACTTCGAAGTCTTCCGGACACAGGGAGGCGCACCCGCCGAGGGCACGACCGGCAGCGACGTCGATATCGTGATCTACGGCTGGGGACTGACGCCGCTCTACGCGTCCGGCGCGGCGGCATGGCCCATCACCGAGGCGCTGTTCACCCGCATCTACCAGTCGCGCGACCCATTCTGGACCGAACTGGACCGCGGCGACGCGCGGTGGCACGTCTTCTTCTCCAACGACCGGAACGGCATCTACGGTCTCGGGTTCCCGGCGTTGACTCTGTTCGACCGGTTCGTGCACCTCGCCGAACTGACGACGCTCGCGGGCGCGGTCTTCGTCCTCGTGCTGCTCGCGACTGCCGGCTTCACCTGGATCGCGCGGGAGCGGCCCCGCGTCGGCCGGGCACTGCTCCGGGAAATACGCGCAAGCTTCTACCGGAAGTTGTTCCTGGCCTTCGTGCTCGCCTCCATCATCCCGGTGCTCACGCTGGCGGTCGTGATCCGCGCCTATTTCGCCGGCCTGCTGCGGGCCGACGTCGAAGCGGAAGCCGCACGATCCGCGTCCGTCGCCCAACGCGTCATCGAGGAGTCGCAGGCCCTGCAACGGCGCGGGGGCGAGCCGCTCCCCCCCGCGAGCGACGACGTGCTCATCTGGATCAGCCAGGTGATCGATCAGGACGTGAATATCTTCCAGGGCTCCGAGCTGCTGGCGACCAGCGAGCGCGACCTCTTTGCCTCCGGCCTGCTGCCGACACGCACCCCGGCGGATGTCTACCGCGCGATTGCGCTGCAACGGTTGCCGAGTTTCGTCGGGGAGGATCGCATTGCCACCCTCCCCTACATGATCGCGGCCGCTCCGGTCCGTGCCGGCGGACGCGAAGCCATCCTGACGGTGCCGCTCGCGAATCAGCAGCGTGAGATCGAGCGGGAGGTGGACGAGATCGATCGCGGGGTGCACCTCGCCGCGCTGTTCTTCATCCTGCTGGGCGCGGGGATGGGGCTGTCGATGGCGGAGCGGATCGCGGATCCCGTGCGCCGCCTGACCCGCGCCACCCGGCGGATCGCCAGCGGTGACTTCGATGCGCGCATCGCGGTCCGTTCGGCCGACGAACTGCGCCGCCTCGTGGACGCCTTCAACAGCATGGCCGCCGAATTGAAAGCGCAGCGCTCGCAGCTCGAACGCACGCACCGCCTCGAAGCCTGGGCGGAGATGGCGCGACAGGTGGCGCACGAGATCAAGAACCCGCTGACGCCCATCCAGTTGTCGGCAGAGCACCTCCGGCGAGTACACGCCGATCGCGGTGAGCCGCTCGGTCCGGTCCTCGAAGGCTGTGTCAGCACGATCCTCGGGCAGGTGCGTCTGCTTCGACAGATCTCCTCCGAGTTCTCGAACTTCGCCTCCTCCCCGATCGCACGACCCGCGCCGGTCGACCTCGCGGAGCTGGTGGTGGAAGTCGTGGATCCGTATCGCACCGGCCTCGTGGGACGCGTCGAGATCCACAACCACGTGGCCCCCCCCCTCCCCCGCGCGTTCATCGATCGGACCCTGATCGGCCGCGCGCTGTCCAATATCGTGGAAAACGCGCTGCACGCGATGCCGGGCCCCGGGTCGATCACGATCACGGCGGTCGAAGGGGACGGCACCGTGGTGCTTCGCATCACGGATTCGGGTGTCGGAATGGACGAGGAGGCCCTGGCGCGCGTCTTCGAACCCTACTTCTCGACCAAGGCGACCGGCACGGGGCTCGGGCTGCCGATCGCCCGAAGAAACGTGGAATTGAGCGGCGGGCGGATCGAGGTGGAGAGTGTCAAGCGACAGGGGACGACCGTCATCCTCCATCTGCCCACCAGTGCCTGAGGCGGCGAGGTCCCGGTTATGCCGTCGGATGCCGCGTGGGCTCAGGCTCCACGTGCCGCCGATGGAACCGCCCGATGATCCAGAAGATCACCGCGAAAACGACGTACGAGTAGGCCATCACCACGAGCGCCAGTCGCGGCTGCGTCGCGATGAGCGCGAGGATCACCGCGCCGATGAAGAGGGCGAAATACGACCGGCGCCAGCCGACGTCGATCGCCTTGACACTGCGGAAGCGGATCGTGCTCACCATCAGCAAGGCCGGCACCAGGACCATGGCGAGCGCCGGCAACGCCTGCCGCCACTCCTGCAGGCCGGCTGGGTACAGGTAGACCGTCGAGGCGATCACCCCGGCGGCCGCGGGGCTCGGCATCCCGGCGAAGTACCGCTTGTCGCTCGGTGTATTCGTCTGGATGTTGAAGCGCGCCAGCCGCATCGCGGTCGCCGTGACGTAAAGAAAGCCGATCGCCCATCCCACCCGCTGCAGCGGCCACAATCCCCAGGTGAAGGCCAGGATCGCCGGCGCCATTCCGAACGACACGACGTCGGCGAGGGAATCGAGCTGGACGCCAAACGCGGACGACGAGTTCGTCAGCCGCGCGAAAAACCCGTCCAGCGTGTCGAGGACCATCGCGATGCCGATCAGCAGCGCGGCGGTCTCGAAATCGGCGCGCGTCGCGTACACGACGCACGCGTACCCGCAGAACAGGTTGGCGACCGTGAAGAGCGACGGCAGCAGGAACACACCGCGCCGGAACCGTCGCGGCCGGTCCGTTCGGCGGCGGCCGAGATTATCGAGCACTCTCGCTCCCCAAGCGCGCGAGTACGGTCTCGCCGGCGACCACGTGTTCGCCGACGCCCACGCTCAGCGCCGCGTCCGGCGGCAGGAAGACGTCCATGCGCGAGCCGAACTTCATCAGACCGATCCGTTCGCCGCGCGCGAGCTCCTGACCCTCGACCACCCGGCAGACAATGCGGCGCGCGAGGAGGCCGACGACCTGGCGCACGACGACCGTGCGGCCGTGCGAGTCGATCCACAGCTCGTTCAGTTCGTTGTCGTTCGACCCCTGGTCGTAGGCCGGGAGAAACTTCCCCGGACGGTACTCGATCCTGGTGACGCGGCCTTCGACCGGCGTGCGGTTCATATGGACGTCGACGGGTGACAAGAAGATCGTGATCTGTTTCCAGTCCCCCGGCGGGGCCCACCGGCCGTCCGTCGACCCCGCGATCATGACCTTGCCGTCCGCCGGTGACACCACCAGCCCGGGCTCCCGGGGGACCTGGCGGTCCGGGTCCCGGAAAAAGTACGCGAAAAATCCGCCCAGCAGGGCGAACGACGTGGCGAGGACGGGGCGCTTCGACGCGGCCGCCAGGGCCGCGGGCACCAGGGCACCGCCAATGAACGGGTAACCCGCGCGATCGATCTTCATACCGGAAGGATGCCGTACAAAAAAGACGAGGGCCAGTACCGGGGCAGGCGGTCACTCATGTGGCGCGGCCTCGGCTCTGGCCCCCGATCGGGATCGTGACGGGCTCAGCCGCGGCCTGCGTGCGCGGCCTCGCGCTCGCCCGTATGGCGGCGGAGGATGCTCTCCATCTGATCTTTGATCTGCAGTTTCTGCTTCTTGAGGCTGATTTCTTCGACTTGCTCGGGTTCGGTGAGGTAGTGCCGGTCGGCGTAATCGTGAAGTCGTGCGTCGAGATCGTGGTGCATCGTGGCGAGCTGCTGAAACGCTTCGTCCGTCTGAAGGAGTTTCCGCTTCACCTCTTCGAAATCTGTCGGCATTTCCGCCCCTCCTTTGCTGGAGCCTCAATTCCCGTCGTTCATAGGGGCACGGTAGCACAAGACCCAGAGCCCTTCAAGGTATTGAGAGCGGATCTTCAAACTCATGGATTGCGCCACAGCACCAGCCCGTCCTCCGCCGGATTCGCGTAGTAATTCTGCCGGACGGCCGTGACCTCGAACCCCAGTTTCCGATAGAGGGCGAGCGCGGCGACATTCGAGCGCCGCACCTCGAGGGTCGCGCGGCGGGCGGTCGCGCCGTCCAGCACGCCTCGCAGCAGCGTGCCTCCAACGCCCTGCCGGCGAAGGGTCCCGCGCACGGCCACGGTATTGATATGGACGTCGTCTTCGATCACCCAGCAGGCGCAGAAGGCGAGGATCTCGGTGCCGGGCGCGGCCCGCGCGACGTACACCCGGCTGACCGGCGTGGCGAGCATCAGGTCGAAGGTTTCGGCCGTCCAGGGGTTAGTGAAGGAGCCCGCTTCGAGGTCGATCACGGCGTCGCGGTCCTCGACGCTCACCGGCTGGCGCAATCGTTCGATCAGCAGCGACGGGGTCGGGGTGGTCACGCGCCTGCCGCTCTCCGATCGCGGGCGATCTCCGCGTCCGGCCGACGCACATATATTGGGACGATCGCATGCGGCAGGACGGCGCGTTCCGGATGGCGCGCCGCGATCACACCCAGGGCCCCGGCCAGCGGGGGCACGTCGTCCGCGATCACGGCGGTGGGACGATGCGCCGCGATCTGCTGCCGGTAGCGGATCGCGCCGTCGCCATGGAATTCGGCGCCGTGGATCAGGGCCGCGTGTGCGGCGAGCACGCGCTCCGCCACCGCCGAGATCGCCGCGCCCGCGGGCGCGACGCTCCCCTGTTCCCGGTCGAACATCTGGGCGAACACCTCCCCACGGTGCGCGTCGATCCAGGCCGCGACCCGCGGTGAGTCACCGACGGCTGCGGCCGCGAGGGCCTCGAGCGTCGAGACCGGCACCACGCGCCGATTGCCCGCCAGCGCGAGCCCCTGGATCGTCGCGATACCGATGCGCAACCCGGTGAAGGATCCAGGACCGGCCGCGACGGCAAACAGGCCGACTTCGGTGATGCGGACGCCGGCGGCGCGGCACGCGGTCATCAGGTCGGCCGGCAATCGCTGCGCGTGCGTCAGCGACGCGTCACCGCTCTGCTCGTACACGACAACGCCGTCGCGAACCATCGCAACGCTGCCCGCACGCGTCGTCGTGTCCAGGGAAAGGATCAGCACGGAAAGTCCCAATGTTATATTCAGAATTCACGATCCGGATTCAGCCATCAGCTCCCAGATCAGCATTCATCATTCAGCATTCAGCATTTCTGATGATTTCTCCCTCGGAACCCGCCGGCGCGACCCCGGCGATGCGGCAGTACTTCGACGCCAAGCGCCAGTACCGCGACGCGATCGTGTTTTTCCGGATGGGGGATTTTTACGAGATGTTCTACGAGGACGCGCTGACGGCCGCCCGCGCCCTCGAACTCACCCTGACCTCCAGGGCGAAGGATTCGACCGGCGGCGCGATCCCGATGTGCGGTCTGCCCTACCACGCGGCGGACGGGTATATCGCGCGGCTCGTCAGGAAAGGCTTCCGGGTCGCGATCTGCGAGCAGATGGAGGACCCCAAGAAGGCGAAGGGTCTCGTCCGTCGCGAGGTCGTGCGGGTCGTGTCCCCTGGCACGCTGACCGATGCCGGTTACCTCGATGCGCGCGAGCCGGCGTTTCTCATGGGGATTTCGTCCGCTCAGGGGGCGACCGGCTTCGGCGTCGCACTCCTCGATCTGTCGACCGGCGAGTTCACGACCACCGAGTACCTCGGTGCCGACGCGCGGCAGACCCTGGCCGACGAGCTCGCGGTGCTGCGTCCGCGTGAGATCATCGCCCCTGCCGGCTTCGCCGACGTGGCCGCCCTCGTCGCCGAGCTGCGGCTCGGCGCGCTCGTCACCAACGCCGACGACTGGACCTTCGACTTCGAGTCAGCGCGCCGAACGATGATCGAGCAGCTCCGGACGCACAGCCTGCAGGCCTTCGGGCTCGATGATCATCCGGCTGCGGTGTGCGCCGCCGGCGCGCTGGTGCAGTACCTCCGCGAGACCCAGAAGGCGGACCTGTCCCACATCCGCGAGGTTGCGTTCCGCCGTGGGTCCGACTGTCTGGTGGTGGATCCAACGACGCTGCGGAACCTCGAAGTCATCGAGGCCTCCCAGGGCGGCCGGCCGGGATCGCTGCTGCACGAGATCGACCGCACGGTCACGTCGATGGGCGGTCGTCTGCTCCGGGGGTGGCTCCTGCGGCCGCTGCTCTCCCTCGAACGGATCCAGGACCGTCTCGATGCCGTCGAGGAGTTTGCCTTCCGGGCGACCGAACGCACGAAGGTGCGCGAGACGCTCAAATCCATCCAGGACGTCGAACGACTCGTTGCCCGCGCGGCGCTCGGCACTGCCGGCCCTCGCGACCTGGCGTCGCTCAAGGCGTCCATTGCCGTGATCCCGCACCTGCGGATGCTGCTGAGCGGATTGCAGGCGCCCCTCGTCCTCAGTCTCCTGGCCGAGGTCGACGATCTCGCCGACATCCGCGACGAGCTGGATCGAACGATCGTCGACGAGCCGCCGGCGATCGCGCGGGAGGGCGGCATGATCCGCGACGGCGTCGATGGCGAGCTCGACGAGTTGCGCACCGTCAGCCGCTCCGGCAAGCAGCAGATCGCGGCAATGGAGGAAGCGGAACGGGCACGGACCGGGATCAATTCGCTGAAGATCCGGTACAACCGCGTGTTCGGCTATTACATCGAGATCTCCAGGTCGAATCTCGCCAGTGTGCCGCCCGACTATCACCGGAAGCAGACGATCGCGGGAGGCGAGCGTTTCATCACGCCGGCGTTGAAGGAGTACGAAGAGAAGGTGCTGGGCGCCGACGAGCGGATCGTCACGCGCGAAGTCGAGATCTTCGAACGGATCCGCAGCCTCGTGGCCGCCGAGGCCCCGCGCGTTCAGGACACGGCTCGCGGCATCGCTGCGCTCGACGTGCTCTCGGCGCTGGCGGAGACGGCGGCGGTCGGCAACTACACCAAGCCGCAGATGCACTCTGGCGACGAACTGATCGCCACCGATGCGCGGCATCCCGTCGTCGAACGGTTCGCGCCGGACGCCTTTGTTCCGAACGATGTGACGCTGGACGCCGGGTCGCACCAGCTGGTGATCCTCACCGGACCGAACATGGGTGGCAAGTCGACCTACCTGCGGCAGACGGCACTGATCTGTCTCATGGCCCAGGCCGGTTCGTTCGTCCCCGCGCGAACCGCGAAGCTGCCGGTCGTCGATCGACTCTTCGCCCGGGTCGGCGCGTCGGACAACATCGCGCGCGGCCAGTCCACCTTCATGGTGGAGATGCAGGAGACGGCCAACATCCTGCACTGTGCCACGTCCCGCAGCCTTGTGATCCTCGACG
This sequence comes from Acidobacteriota bacterium, assembly GCA_013694845.1. Classification (GTDB taxonomy): domain Bacteria; phylum Acidobacteriota; class Vicinamibacteria; order Vicinamibacterales; family 2-12-FULL-66-21; genus JACDCA01. The sequence goes on along the minus strand of JACDBQ010000739.1, from coordinate 3,463 downwards.
AGATCGGCCGCGGCACCGCAACCTTCGACGGGTTGAGTCTCGCGTGGGCGGTGGCCGAGTACCTGGCCTCGAATCCCAAGGCGCATCCCAAGACGATCTTCGCCACTCACTATCACGAACTGACCGATCTCGCCGACGCGCTCGGCGGCGTCGTCAACTTTCACGTCGTCGTTCGCGAGTGGAAGGATGACATCGTGTTTCTGCGCAAGGTCGTCCCGGGACGTTCGGACCGCAGCTACGGCATCCAGGTCGCACGGCTCGCCGGGCTGCCTGCGACCGTCGTGAGCCGGGCGCGCGAGATCCTGAACGGTCTCGAACGCGACGAGCTCTCGCGGGGCGGCCGCCCTTCCCTGAGTGGCGAGGCTGCGCGGAATCAGCAGCCCGGGCTGTTCCAGGCACCTGAGGTGGGCGACGACGCCCTGCACAAGCGGCTGCGCGAGATCGACGTCAATCAGCTCACGCCGATTCAGGCGCTGACGCTGCTCGCCGAGCTCAAGCGCGAGGCGGACGGTTAAGTGGTGCTGGGGTCGGGGTGCACGGTGCTGGGTGCCCGGTGCTGGGTGGTTTCGCGGTCCGGTGGCGCCCTGCTGCTCGCGCTTCTGCTGGTTGGCGGTTGCACCAGTGGAGTGCCGGCGCCACCCGGATCGATCGTTGTCGGGATGACGAACTCGGCGCTCGACCTGGATCCCCGCGTGGCGGCCGACGAAGCCTCGCAGAAGGTCCACCAGCTTCTCTACAATTCACTCGTCCGGATCGACGAGGAGCTCAGAATCGTTCCCGACCTTGCCGAGTCGTTCGAACAGGCGGATTCACTGACCTACGTCGCGAAGCTTCGGCGCGGCGTCCGCTTCCACAACGGCCGGGAGCTCTCGGCGGCCGACGTCGTCTACACCTTCCGCAGCCTGATCGACCCCACGTTCCGCGGCCGGACCGGAGCGTACCGCTTGCTCGGCGCCGTGGACGCGCTCGATCCATTCACGGTGAAGTTCACGCTGAAGGAGCCGTTCGCCTCGTTTCCGATCAACCTCGTGATGGGGATCGTTCAGGACGGCTCGGGCGCAGCGAATTCCCGACAGCCGATCGGAACCGGAGCCTACACGCTGGTCAGCTTCGTGCCCGACGACCGGGTGGTGCTCGCGCCGTTCGAGCAACACTATCTCGGACGGCCGAAGAACGACGGGCTGGTGCTGAAGGTAGTGCCAGACGACACGATGCGCGGGCTGGAACTGCGCAAGGGCACCGTCGACGTCGTCGTCAACGATATCGTTCCCGACATCGTCGCGCAGCTGCAGAAAGAAGGCAGGCTGAAGGTCGTGACCGCGCCGGGGACCGACTATGCCTATATGGGCATGAACCTCCGTGATCCGATCCTGGCGCATCCCGACGTCAGGAAGGCGATTGGTTTCGCGATCGACCGTGAGGCGATCGTGCGGTATCTGCGGCGGGGGCTCGCCAGTGTCGCGGTCGGCATCGTTCCGCCGATGTCCTGGGCGTTCGAACGGGCCCGCTTCGAGTTCCGCTACGATCCCGCCGAGGCGCGGCGCCTGCTCGATGCCGCAGGATTCCGAGACCCGGACGCCGAGGGGCCACGACCACGGATGGTGCTGACGATCAGGACCTCGACCTCCGAGGTGTACCGCGTGCAGGCCGCCGTGATCCAGCAGAATCTGGCGCAGGTGGGCATCAAAGTCGAAGTGCGTTCCACGGAGCTCCCGACGCTGCTGAATGACGCGGCGCGGGGCAACTTCCAACTGTATACGCTGCAGTTCGTGGGCGTTACGGATCCCGACATGCTGCGCCGGGTCTTCCATTCGAAGCAGGAGCCGCCCGCCGGTCTCAACCGGGTCTTTTATCGCAATGCCGAAGTCGACAGACTCATCGACCAGGCAGCGCTTCCCGCCAGCGACGAGGCTCGACGCGCGCTGTATGTGCGAGCGCAGCAGCTCATCGCCGAGGATGTGCCCTACATTCCGCTGTGGTATCGAACCAATGTCGCCGTGTGTCAGCCTGGCATCGAAGGCGTGACGCTGTCCCCCATTGCGGACTTCGCGTTTCTCAAGGACGTTTACCGGAAACCCCTGTCATGACTCCTGTTCGCGTTGCGCTCCTCGCCTTCGTCGCGCTGTTCATGCTTCACGGCAGCGCGCATGCGTCGGATCGCTACGATCCGCGCTTCCGGTTCCGCACCCTCTCGACCCCGGGTTTCGACATTCATTTCCATCAATCCGAGGAGCCGCTGGCGCGACGACTCGCGTCCGTCGCCGAGACGGTCGCGCAGGAGCTCGCACCCAGGCTCGGGCGCCCGCGTCAACGCGTGCACGTCATCCTCGTGGACCAGAACGACCTGTCCAATGGCTGGGCGACGCCGTTTCCGTACGACGTGATCGAGATCACCGCCGCGGCTCCACGTGGCAGCAGCGGGATCGGCAACACCGGTGACTGGCTGCGGCTGGTGTTCGTCCACGAGTACACGCACATCCTTCACCTCGATCGTTCGAAGGGACTGTTCGGCGCATTGGGACGAGTCTTCGGGCGGCATCCGCTGCTGCTGCCGAATGTGTTCGTGCCCCCGTGGCAGATCGAAGGTCTCGCGACCTACTACGAGAGCGCATCGACCGGACAGGGGCGCGTGCCTGCGGGCGACTTCCGGCTCATGCTGGACCGCGCAGCCGCGGCCGGACGATTCGCGTCGCTCGACCGCGCAAGCAGCGGTCGGGTCGACTGGCCTTCCGGCAACACCTCGTATCTCTACGGGGCCTACTTCCACCGGTATCTATCGGACACCTATGGCGAAGCGTCGCTCATCAGGCTCGCGGACGAAACCGCGCGGCGGATCCCGTACCTGGGCTCCGCTGCGTACAAGAAGGTGTTCGCGAAGTCGTTGGGCGAACTATGGGGCGCCTTCGAAGCGGAGGCCCGGCAGCGCACGCTGCGGCACGTTGAATCATCCGCGACTCGGTTGACTCACCATGGATTCGTGGTCTCGGCCCCCGCCTATTCCGGAGACGGACGGCTGTTCTACTCGGCGTCGAACCCGCACCGCTTCCCGGCGCTGATGGCACTCCGGGCGGACGGATCCACGACGGTGGTCACCACCCGTGTGGCCGGCGGCCGGATGACGGCCACGGCCAGCGAAATCATCTTCGACCAGGTGGAATACGTCCGGAGCGTCGCCGTGCAGTCGGACCTCTTCGCGGTCGCGCCCGACGGGGGCCGGGTCCGACGGCTGACTCGAGGGGCGCGCGCGGGAGACCCGGACCTGAGCCCGGATGGCCGAACGGTGCTCTGTACGATTCAGGCGGCGGACCGGCGGTCGATCGCGACACTGTCAGCGGATGCAGTCGACGCGGCGCCGTCGGTGCTCGTTTCGGAGCCCGACGTGAGTTACGCGTCACCGCGGTGGTCCCCGGACGGCCAATCGATCGTGGCCGAACGACGTACGCTGAATGGACCATCTGAAATC
>JACDBQ010000718.1 GCA_013694845.1 Acidobacteriota bacterium | reverse complement strand
CTCCCCGACGCTGGGCTGCCACTGTGGCCCACTCGGGAACGACTCGATCCGCACGTCGGTGTAGCCGTACTCTTTCGCGAGCCGCGCCATCACCTCGCTTTCGCGGAATGCGCCCTGGTACTCGGATGCGGGGCGCACGCGCTGATACGGCACCAGCTCCAGCAACGTGTGCATCGCGCGCTCGCCCGACGCCTCGTTGACGATCGACCGCATCTGGTCGTGGGACAGCAGGGTCCGATCCTCACGTTCCTGCGCCGGCAGAGCCGTCATCCCGAGCAGACATGCCGCCGCGCACACGACGACCCCTCGCACTCTCATCCTGGGCTCCTCTGGAATCAAAAGAGGGATCGTATCATCCGGGACGGCCGAGGACGGGGCAGCGGTCCGACACGACGAACGATGAGAAACCGAGGACGACTGCGGGCTGCAACAGTTTCACACCGCGTAAACAGCATTACTGAAAGAGTAAGGCGCACAGGCGGACTGGTTGATTTGCCAACGGAAATCCGATCAGCTACAGGCATGCGGATTGCGATCTCACCTCTGAGCCTCATGCGCGTCATCCCGGCCCTGACCGTTCTCGTCACTACCCTGTTCACCGGCTCGCCCACCTTCGCCCAGAATCCGACGGCCCCGCCCGTCTCAGCTCCGAAAGAACCGCAGATCGAGCTGAACCTGGTGAACCTTCCGACCACCTTGTCGATCGGTCGACATAAGAGCTACACCCGATTCACGCACCGGTTTGCCCGCGACCTCGGCCTGGGGGACTTCGGAGACCTTGCGGCAGACCTGTTCAGCCTTGATAACGGCGCCGTGATCGGCTTCGAGTACCGCTTCGGGATCACGAGTAATGTTCACGCCGGGATTCACCGCAACACGTTAAACAAGACGCTGCAGGCGTTCGGCCGCTGGGACGTGCTCAAGCAGGGGGACCGGCTGCCTGTCGGCGTGTCGGCGTTTGGATCGATCGAGGGGCTCAACAATCTGCAGGACGGCCACCAGCCGGGTGTCGGCGCCGTGGTGTCTTTCACGCGCGGGCAGGCACTGACCCTGTACGGCTCGCCGACCTTCGTCGATGGCACGCGCGAGGCCGGGCTGCTCGGCGGCGACACGTCACACGACCACGACCACTTCGCGACTGCCGACACGCTGGTCGCCGCCCATGAAGAGAACGATCATGCTACCCACGACGCCACGTTTTTCGTGGGGCTGGGCACGCGCCTGCGTGTGCGGCCCAGTGTTTTTCTTGTCGGCGAGATCTCACCACGACTGGCGGGCCACGACCCGGGAGACGCCGGGTGGGGAGTTTCCGTCGAGAAATGGACGCGCGGTCACACGCTCGCGCTGACCCTCACCAACTTCTATGGAACCACTCCGGGCCAGATCGCGCGGGGAGGCGCAGACGCCCTCTATCTGGGTTTCAACATCACGCGGAAGTTTTGATGCGGATGCGGGGTGCGGGATCCGGGGTGCGGATTACGGACTGCGACGCTGTAGCGCAGGCTTTTTCCGGCTTGCTAGAAGGAGACAACATGCTCAAACGGGGATTCGTGATTCTATTGACGGCCGTGGAGCTGGCCGGGTGCGACGATGACAGCCCGACGGCGCCGAGCGATCCCAACGTGGTGTCTTCTCCGCGCAGCTGAGCGCGGCCAACGGTGCCGCCGATCACGAACGCCGAATCGACGGCGCGCGGGGACGTACGAATCACCCTCGACCTGACCCGGGACGCCGCCAACAACATCACCGGCGCCAACACCACGTTCGTCGTCAATCTGAACAACTTCCCCGCCGGGAGCACCTGGACGCTGGCCCACATCCACGAAGGTCCGTCTGGGGTCGCCGGCGGCGTCCGGGTGAACACCGGCCTGACGTCGACCACAGCGATCCGCTGCCCAACGGCTCGGTCAGCAATCAGACCTTCTCCAACATCCCGGTCGTCACAAGCGGGGTGGCCGACCCGACCCTGGTAAACGCGATCATCAGCAACCCCGCGGGGTGGTACTTCAACGTCCACTCCACCCTGAACCCGACCGGCGCCGTCCGCGGACAGCTGGTGAGGCAGTAACAATGCTGAATGCTGAATGTTGAATGCTGAAGTAAGGGGGCAATTCAGAATTACTTCAGCATTCAGCATTCAGCTACCTCCCGTCCAGTCTCCCCTTGAACCCCTTTCCCGCCCGCGGGCCCAGGTTGTCCTTGACCGGGGCCCGCTCCGAATTCGCCACCCGGCGTCCGGTTTCGTAGGCGAGCTGCGCGATCCGCTGGATCTTGTCGAAGATGATCTTATCGACGGTGTCGCTCGGACGGTGATAATCGGGGTGCAGCCCCGTGAAATAGAACACGATCGGCACCCCTTTCGCCGCATAGCTGTAATGATCGCTCCGGGTGTAGAACGCCTGCGGGTCGGCCGGATCGTTCATCGTGTAGTCCAGCGCGAGCGGCCTGGTCAGCGAGGCGTTCGCCTCCTCGTTGATGTTGTGCAGCTCGGTGCTGATCCGGTCGGATCCGACGACCAGGACCATGTCGGCGTTTGCTGGATCGTTGTCCTGGTTCCGTCCCACCATATCCATGTTCAGCTGCGTCACGATCTTATCGATGTTCCCCACGACCGGGTGGTCCGCCATGTAACGTGAGCCGAGCAATCCGTTCTCTTCGCCGGCATGCCAGACGAAGAGCAGCGAGCGCCTGGGTTTCGGTCCGGTCGCGAATGCCTTGGCAATCGCCATGATCGCCACCGTGCCCGAGCCGTCGTCATCGGCGCCGTTGTTGATCATGTCCTCACCCGGCTTGGCATTCTCGCGGAAGCCGGTGTGGTCGTAATGCGCACCGAACGCCACATAGGTGTCCTTCAGTTTCGGGTCGGTGCCGTCCACGATGCCCACGACGTTGCTGGTGAGACGCGTGCGGACGACCTGGTAGTCGGCGTCGACCCTGATAGTCATCTTCACGCCCTTGAGCGGAAATCGCGGGAGCGTCGCACGCGTGGTGGCCATTTCTTTCAACTTGGCGTACTTGACCTCCGATCCGCTGAACAGGAACTCGAAGAACTCGTCCTGGGCAGTGAGCCGTGGCGTCACGACAGTGTCGTAGCGCTCCACGGTCGTGAAGTCACCGTTGTCGACGAGGGTCGAGCCCCTTCCCCGGCCGCCTGGTGGCGGGGTCGCGGCCTGCCCGCGCCCGGCCGTCGACGGAGTCGCAGGCTGTGCTCCAGTAATTACCGCTGGCGGAGACGGCGTCGCCTGTCCACCATGTCCTGCGAGGCCTGACGCCGGCGCAATCACGGCCAGCGCGCCCTTCTCCACCGCATTACGGCCGCGGGCCGTGAGCAGTCGATTGGAACCGGCCGGAACAGCCTCGGGGCCCCGCGAACCGAGGTAGACGACAACCTTCCCTTTCGGAGCTCCCTCGGCATAGTCGTCGAGCTGCGCGGAAGGCATCTGCAGCCCGTATCCAACGAACGCGATGTCGCTGGCCTCGATCGTCTGACGCCCGCCCATCTGGTGCGCGAACGTGATGCCTTCGCCGTCCTTGAAGGTCCGACTCTGGCCGTTCACCTCGACTGTCACCGATGCCTTGCTGTTGGTCTTCACCCCGACGACCCTGACGGTCTGCAGGTAGGTGCCGTTGTCGCCGGCCGGCTTGACGCCCCACTGCGCGAGGTGCGAGATGATGTAACCGGCCGCGAGCCCGAGCCCCTCCGTGTAGGTCCGGCGCCCCTGCAGTTCGTCGGACGCCAGGTAGGTCAACCATGCCTGGAGATCAGCCTCGTTGATGGATCCTGCGCCGCGGCGACCGGCCGGCGCCTGCTGCGCACCCGCAGTGACGGTCAGGAATGCGAGAAAGAGAACCGGGACAAAGATTCGACGGGCACGCATGGGCGCACAACCCTCCAGTAACGATGCAAAAGGAACAAACGAGAGAGCTTACCAGACAGTTACGCCGCGCGACGGGAGCGCGCTTACTGGCGGGTCGGCGGTCGCAGGGGAATCACGAGCGAGCCGACGTTGCCGGTAACGACGTCGCGCGCGATCACTCGCAACTGATGCATCCGTGGGCGGATCGTGAGCGTCCGCTCCACTCCCACACCGTCCCCGCGGCCGCGGTTGCGCTCGTCGTCGCTCAGGCTCAGGGCGACTGGAAAAGACGCGCTCACCGTTCCCGCCCCTGAGGCCGTGACCTGGGCAATCAACACGTCCACGGTGCCGCGCCAGCGCGCCCCGTCACGTTCGAGCGTGATCGAGGTGGGATCGATCCAGAGCGTGAGCTTCGCATCATCGCCGGTGCCGTCCAAGCGAGCGGAGAGACGGACGTCGGTCGTCTGCAGCGGAGCGTTCATGGCCGCGCGAATCGCGCGTCGCGCGCCGGCGTGTCCTGCGCGGGTGGCGGTGAGGCGTGATACCCGGCACGGTGGCGCACGGACGCCTTTTTCCTTGTGACGTTCACGTCGATCTTCCGGAAGCCCCGGTCGAAGAATGCGGAGGACGGATAGTAGCCGAGGACATAGGTGAACCGCGCATCGTCCACCGCGCTCCAGATCGAGCGGTCCAGCGCGTTGGTGTTCGCGAAGGCTCGTCCACCGGTCTCCTCGGCCACAATTTCCATGCTCTCGATGTTGCCGCGGACCGTGCCGAAGGTCGTCAACGAGGGCTTGCCACTGGCGAAGCTGATCGCGCCCACGAGCCCACGAGCATCGACCGGGTACAACGCCGCCTGCGCGTGGCTCAGCGCGCGGGTTGCGCGGCGCATCCGCTCGAGCATCTCCTGCCTGCCAACCCCGACCGGTACGGCGAAGGCTTCGGATACCCAGATCACGTTCTTTCGACCGCCGATGCCTTCCAAATGGGTAGCGAGCTCCTCGATGGCGGTGAACGTATCGGTGATCCGCCTACGCTGAAAAAACTCCGCCGAGCTCAGTCCAGGATCCAGCAGCCACGACGCGATCCCAGGTCGGGCG
>JACDBQ010000712.1 GCA_013694845.1 Acidobacteriota bacterium | reverse complement strand
ACATCAACTAGTATTCGGTGCGCCCTCTCAACGCATTGATGTGCACTGCGCAGCGTTGTCGTGCAGCGACGGAGGTGAAGCAATGGGTCGGATTCTCAGGGCAGTCGTGCTCACGTTCATGGCCGCTTCGGCGGCCCGGGTTCCCGCGCTCGCCGCCCGCGACGCAGGCGGCATCCCCCAGCGCGAAGACGGACAGGATCAATGCGTGCTCGCTGCTGACGAGAGACGAGGTGAAGAAACTGGTCCCCTGGGCTCCCATGCTCGACCAGTTTCCAAGCCAGGAGGAACCGATCGGCCCGACCGGTTCCTCGTGCGCCTATCCGGGGATTCACATCCAGGTGATGTCGTTCTCGCAGCAGACAATCGACGCGGCGAAGAAGCGGGGCAGGCTGGCGCCGGTAGCGGAGGTGGCTGACGAGGCGTACCTTTACGAAAATCCGAGCGGCTATATCGAGCTCTATGCCAAAGTCGGGAAGCACCTGGTCACCGTGCAGAAAAGCGTGCGCGCCGACGAAAAGACAGAGTCCGTGCGACCGGGAGTAATTGCGCTCGCCAAGGCGCTTGCGGCGAAATTGCGCTGATCGTCTTCGCCGCAGGGCGCTCCTGGGAAGTCGTCCAGGCGGTGCGGTTCGTGTCACTCATGCGGCAGGACGTCGGCGAGCAAGTCGAATTGTCCGTGCATGCCGAGCTCGTGGAAGACTCTCCCTCTATTGCCACCGACGGTCGCGCGAAGTGGTGCGTGGTCGCGCGTCCGCCGGGCGCCCGGACGGGCCTCCTCCTGGCCCGGGCAGATGGTGAGCGGCGGGCTACGGTCGTCGGAGATCAGCACGCCGGCCGCGTTGGCCTCTTCCTGCGCGTCGCCGTCTCCGCCTGTTACGACCGAATGGTCGCACAGGCGTCCAGTTCGTGAGGCCGCCCCGGAGGGAGCCGTACGGCCGGGTCGCGGTGTTCCTGGACATCGCCGGCAATCGCTGGGACCTGCTCGGTCCTTCGTCCGATTCGCTGGACGGGGCGAGACGCGGACGCGAAGCTCCTATGGCGTGATTTAATCTCGCTCAGTCCACCGCATCTGCAACCATGCCGATACACGAACGATTCGATCTCGCGTACTGGACGGCCCAGTTTCCGCTTGCGACACTCCGAGCGGAGGCTCGGGCGTTCGTGCAGCGTCGACGAGCCGATCGGCCGGATCAGTACCAGGACGAGGCCGCGGTCGAGCGGCACATCGCGCTCATGGACCCACACGGCGATATCGTCGTCGGCCCCATGAGCGTCGCGGTGAACGAGCAGCTGCGAGCAGAGGCCACGGCCCAGCGAGTTCGCTGCACCTGTTCCTGCTGCCCGACGGTCGGGTTCAGGCGCTCTCGCAGTGTTACTGAAGCCTGAAGGGATCATCGAGCCCAGGCGGAGCGAAGGTGGTGGGACTGAGTGTGAGTGATTCGAGACGCCATCGGCTTGCCGGACTCGTCGAACGCATATGCCGCGACCCGGGCGAGAGAGCGCTGCGCGGAATCTCGTGGACCTTGTCGGCGTCGAGTGATCTCACGAACAGTACGCCGTCGCCGTGGTTGGGTGAGACGGTGTAGTGCATTCATTGTGTCGTCGTTGGAGATCCCCGCTCCCGTGATCCGGGGAACCGCGCGCAGGATATCATCAGACAAATTTTCAGGAGCGTGACGCCACATGCCGGCAATGCATGAAATCGATTACAAGATCTTCGGCGACGACATGCATTACGTCGAAGTCGAGCTCGATCCGAACGAAGCCACCGTCGCCGAAGCAGGCGGGATGATGTACATGGACGACGGCATCGAGATGGAGACGGTGTTCGGCGATGGCTCCCAACAGCAGGGTGGGTTTCTCGGCGCGCTCGTCGGCGCCGGCAAGCGGCTCCTCACTGGCGAGTCGCTCTTCATGACCGTGTTTCTCAACCGCAGCGGCCAGCGCCGGAAGGTTGCGTTCGGCGCTCCCTACCCCGGCAAGATCATTCCTGTCCACCTCGCCGAGCTCGGCGGCGAGCTGATCGCGCAGAAGGACTCGTTTCTTGCCGCCGCCAAGGGCGTGTCGGTCGGGATCGCCTTCCAGCGCAAGCTCGGCGCCGGGTTGTTCGGTGGTGAAGGCTTCATCATGCAGCGCCTGCAGGGTGACGGGTGGGCGTTCGTGCATGCGGGGGGCACGCTGCACGAACGGACTCTCGAACACGGCGAGTTGATCCGCGTCGATACCGGCTGCATTGTCGCCTTTCAACCGTCGGTGAACTACGACATCCAGTACGTCGGCAAGATCAAGTCGGCGATCTTCGGGGGAGAAGGACTGTTCTTTGCGACGCTGCGCGGCCCCGGCCGGGTGTGGCTGCAGTCACTGCCACTGAGCCGCCTGGCGAACCGGATCATCGCTGCCGCCCCGGGCCTCGCGCGTGGTGGCAAGGAGGAGGGCTCGATCCTCGGCGGGCTCGGCGGGCTGCTCGACGGCGACAACTAGGCGGCAGGCCTCTCGTTTCGATGATGAATGCCGACGCGGGCAGAAGCGCCGCTACCGACTCCGGAGGAGCTGGAGCTGGAGCGGGAGATGGAGTACTTCGTGGAGCCGGAAGAGGCGTTTACCAGAGACGAGATCGAGTAGCGCTTGGGGCATACCGGGACGCGGGTGCCGGGATGCGGGATGCGTTGCGTCTAGCGCAGCCCTTTCAGGGCTGCGGATGGGGCGATGGTCGAAGGATCATCGCCCCTTTTCTTTTGCAGAGGCCTTCGAGATCAAGATGACTGCACTTCAAGCTCTCGTGGCCCGTGGTGGGCCGGCCAAGGCGTGCGATGATCCCGGAGAGAAAGCCCTGCAGCCGAAAACGTAGCGAGGAACTGGAACAGGCATGAACATTCAGAATCTCGACAAGCTGGCAGCCCTCATCACCCGCGAGCGCGATACGCTGCTCGCGCGGTGGAGGGAGCACGTAAGGCAACTCCCCTCCGCGAAGCACCTCGACATCCCGACGCTTAACGATCACGTTCCCGTTCTCCTTGATGAATTGGCGACCGCATTCCGATTAGTGTCTGACGCAACGATTCCCGAAGCACTTCTTGAAGGCAGCCCGCCGGTCCACGGTCGGCAACGACACCAGGACGGTTTTGACATTGTCGAAGTCGTCGCGGAATACAACATTCTTCGTGGTTGCATCCATGATCTCGCCGAAAGCAATGGCCTCAGCTTGAGCGGCAAGGCATTCCACATCTTGAATCGCGTTCTTGACGAGGCGATCGGATTGGCCGTCCAGACGTTTGCCACCGAGGGAGCTCTCGAAGTGCAGAGGCGTCGCGAAGAGTATCTGGCACTCGTGGCGCACGATCTCCGCACGCCGCTCAATGCGATTTCGTTAGCCGGCGGTGTCCTGGAACTGAAGCTGCTTTCCGGCGGGAGCGGCAGTCCTGAAGTTGCCAAAATGCTGAAAACACTACAACGCAACGTGCAGAACCTGAATTCGCTGGTTGACAATGTGCTCAAGGAGAACGCGCACCTGCAGACAGAAGCGGGCGTCAAATTGGAGCGTCGTGTGCTCGATTTATGGCCGCTCGTGGAGGCTCTGATCCACGATCTGAATCCCGTGGCCGGTACCGGCAGCACGGCACTCATCAACAACATTCCCGACGAATTGACCGCGTACGCAGATGCCAGCTTGCTGAGGCGTGTCTTTCAAAACTTGGTTGCCAATGCGATCAAGCATACCGCCCGCGGCGAGGTAGTCATCGGGGCTCGTGAAACCCAGGCGGCAGGTGCCATCGAGTGCTGGGTCACCGACAATGGAGCCGGAATTCCCGAAGACCGACTGAAGAGCATCTTCGACAAATTTGAAACCGGTCCTCAGAAAGCAGACGGGATCGGCCTGGGCCTCGCCATCGTGAAGACGTTTGTGGAAGCGCATGGCGGGCAGGTAACAGTCGAAAGCACGGAACGCGTCGGCACAACGTTCCGGTTCACGCTACCGAGCCGGGCCGAAGGTTAGCAGGGCTTGAATGGAACGGGTCGAATGACGCCAGTATGGTGCTCGTTCCATGAGCCGGCGCGCGTGGGCCGGTTCCCTTCTGACGCCGCGCCCGTCACCAGTCGAATGACCCATCAGCCTGCCATTCATGTCGCCACGCTTCGGAAGGTGTACGGACGTACGGTGGCGGTGCACGACGTGTCCTTCGACGTGCAGCCGGGAGAGATCTTTGGCCTGATCGGCCCCAATGGCGCCGGCAAGACCACGACCATGGAGTGCATCGAAGGAGTGCGGAGACCGGACCGCGGTGTGATCTCCGTGCTCGGACTCGATCCCGCACGAGATGCCTACAGGCTGCAGCAGCGGATCGGCGTCCAGCTCCAGGCCGCCCAACTGCAGAAACGGATCAAGGTGCGGGAAGCGGTGGCATTCTGGGCCTCGCTGTACCCGCACCCTGCCGACGGTGATCGGTTGATCGAGCAGCTCGGCCTGAGCGAGAAGCGGGACGCCTGGTTCATGACGCTCTCGGGGGGACAAAA
>JACDBQ010000691.1 GCA_013694845.1 Acidobacteriota bacterium | reverse complement strand
GCCTCGGGCGCCGCGCCCCGGGCACCGTCCGCGTTCCCGCGAGTCCCTTCGGTGGTCGCGCCGCGCCCGGCCGGCCGTTGCGCACGCAGGAACTCCTCTTCTTCCGGGTTGGTCTGGGCTTTCAGGTCGACAACCCTGGTGACCGCCTTGAGGTTCGCGCCAGCCGGCAGCAGCAACCGCACGACGTCCAGCCGGTTGGCGGAGACGGCGAACATCAGGGGTGTCTCGTCTCGCGCGGGTTCTTTCGCGTCGACGTCCGCGCGCGCGGCCAGCAGCACTTTCACCGCGTCGGCTCGACCGGCGGCCGCGGCCAGCATGAGCGCCGTCGCCCCGTAAGCGGTGGCACTGTTCGGATCCGCGCCCTTCTTCACGAGCATGTCGATCACACCGGCGTGCCCCATCTGGCTGGCCAGGAGCAGCGGTGTGTACCCGCCCAGCCTGGTGGTCGCACGAATATTGGCGCCGGCGTGCACCAGCATCTGCGCCGTCGACACCTCTCCGTGCCGGGCCGCCCAGTGCAGCGCCGTCATCCCGTCTCCCTGCGCGGCGTTCACGTCCGCACCTTGTTGAAGCAGAGTCCGGACGGTCGCCCACTCCGCCCGCATCGCCGCATCCGCCGCCGCGGATTCGACCCCCGCCGCAGGCAGCGGCCGCACGGCGGCCAGCAGAACGAAGGTGATAACACCAAGCGTCGTGATTCGCCTGATCAGCGGGGTCTGCGTGTCAGCCCCCCGAACCAGGGTCGCTGGCGAGCGCAAGTCCATAAACCGTGTCGAACCCGTGTTGAACCGTGTTGAACCGTGGCTGCGTTGAACCATGTTGAACCGTGGCCAGCGTCGAACGCGCTGAACCGTGGCATCAGATGGTGGTCGGATCGTGCCTCAGGCTGAACGTCCCCGTGCTGTCGCCGAACGACCGCACGTCCTCCAGGCCGAGGTCGTGCAGCAGTTGCAACATGACGTTCGCCATCGGCGTGGCGTCGGGCGCTTTGAGGTGCAGCCCGCCCTTGAGATGCCCGTTCGCCTTCCCCGCGAGGAACAGCGGGCACCGCTTGTGGTTGTGGACGTTGGAATTGCCCATGGGCGAGCCGTAGATCACGAGCGTCTTGTCGAGTAGATTGCCCTCGCCTTCCTGGATGCTCTTCAGCTTTTCGAGGAAGTACGGGACCAGGCTCACGTGGTGCTTGTTGATCTGGGCGAACTGCGTGATGCGGTTCTCGTTCTCACCGTGATGCGAGGCGGGATGGAACGGGAGGGCCGCGCCGCTCGCCGGGTAGACCCGTGCCGACCCGTCGCGACCGAGCTTGAAGGAGAAGACGCGCGTGATGTCGGCCGCGAAGGCCACCGCCTGCAGATCGAACATCAGCCGCACGTGGTCTTCGTACGAATCCGGGATGCCCATGGGGGCGCCCGGCAGCTCCCGCGGTTCGCCACTGGAGTTGTAGGCTTCGACCTTCTGGATCCGTCGCTCGATTTCGCGGATGTCTTCCAGATAGCCCTGGAGCCGGGTCCGGTCGCCGGTTCCCAGGTCGCGCGAGAGGCGCCTCACCTCCTGCGATACCCAGTCGAGGATGCTGCGATCGGTGCGGCGGTTTGCCGCGCGCTGCTCGGGCGTTGCCCCAATGCCGAACAGCTGATCGAAGGCGGACCGGGGATCGCGGACCATCGGCAGCGGCGTCGTCGGGCCTGCCCAGCTGATGGTGTCGGTGTAGACGCAGGCATAGCCGTAGGCGCATCCGCCGGACTGGTCGACGTTTTCGATACACAACTGCATCGACGGGATCGGTGTGTCCTGCCCGAATCGCTGGGCGTACAGCTGATCCATCGAGGGACCCACGAACACGTCGGAGCCCTCGGTCTGTTTCGGGTGCGCCTGGGTCAGGAAGACGGCGCTCGAGCGGAAGTGATCTCCGCCGATCTCGTTGGGCTCGAATGCCTCGGCGTTCTTGCAGTCCGTGTTGCTGATGATCGTCAGGTAGTCGCGCAGCGGCTCCAGCGGACTGAGGCTGCTTGGGGCAAGGTCGAACCCGCGCCCGACCGCAGCCGGCGACCACATGTTCTTCGAGAGACCGAACGCCGTGCTGCCGGCCGCGCCGTGCACCATCTCGATGGCGGCCACGCGTGTCTTGCCGGCCGCGGCGGTCTTCGCGAGCAGGGTCCGTGCCGGCACCATGGCGTCGAGAAACGGCAGCGCGATGGTGGCGCCCACGCCCTTGAGAACCGTGCGGCGCGACAGGTGCTTCTTAGTTAGATACATCAGCTTTGCTCATCTGGAAGGCGGGGCTTTTCACGATCCCAAGCACGAACGACGAAAAGCGATTGCCGGACGCCGACGCGTGTCGAACGATCGTGCGGACGGCCGGCATGTCGTCATGGGTGACCCGCCTGCCGACGCCGTAGGCCATGAGGTTCTCCGTGAACGTGCGCAGCACGGTCTCGCGATGTCGCAACAGCGCCGCCCGCAGCGCCACGGGACCATCGAGCTTCGAGCCGTCGAACAGCTGCCCGGACGCGTCGACCGCGACGAAGCTGTCCTTGATGCGCCAGGCGCCCGTCACGTCGAAATGTTCCAGTGCGAGCCCCAGCGGATCGATGACCTTGTGGCACGAGGTGCACTTCGGGTCGGCGCGGTGGGCTTCGAGCCGCTCGCGGACCGACAGCAGGCGCGAGCCGCTGGCCGTCTTGGTCTCATTCAGATCCGGTACGTCGGGCGGCGGCGGCGGAGGCGGCGACCCGAACAGGACTTCGAGCACCCACTTTCCACGCAGCACCGGCGAGGTTCGGTCCGCGACCGACGTCATGGTCAGGATGCTGCCGTGACCAAGCACGCCCCGCCGATTCGGGTCGATCAGCGGGACCCGCTGGAACCCCGGTCCGACGACATTCGGAATGCCGTAGTGCCGCGCGAGCCGGTCGTTGACGAACGTGTAATCGGCAGTCAGCAGTTCCAGCACGTCCCGATCGGACCGGACGATGTGCTCGAACAGCCGTTCCGTTTCCTGGACCATCGCGTCGGCCAGGGTGTGATCGTATTGCGGGTAGAGGAGCGGGTCCGGATGGATCTTCTCGAGGTCCTGCAGCCGCAGCCATTGCGACGCGAACCGTCCCGCGAGCGCCGCTGCCCTCGGATCCGCCAGCATGCGCCGGACCTGCTGCTCGAGGACGACGGGGTGCTTCAGCCTCCCCGCGCTGGCGGCCTTGACCAGCTCGGCGTCGGGCGGCGCGGCCCAGAGGAAGAACGACAGACGCGACGCCAGCGCAATGTCGCTGATCCGGTAGTTCTGTCCGGGCTTGACGTTCGCCGGCGCGTCTTCGAGCCGCAGAATGAAATGGGGGCTCGCCAGCATTGCCTGGAGCGCGATCCGGATCCCGTTCTCGAAGCCCTTGCGCTCGCGACCTTCATCGTAAAACCGCAGCAGGCTGGCGACGTCGCCACTGCTCAACGGCCGGCGGTAGGCCTGTCGTGCCAGCGTCGTCAGGATCCTGGTCGCGCAGTCGCGATCTTCCGCGGCCGTCAGCGGCCGGCAGACGAAGATCCGTCGCCTGGTCGGCGTCTCGGAGACGCCGGTCACCTTCTGCGGGCCCAGGATGGCGAGATCGCGAAGATGCGGCACCGTGTAGACACCGGTGGCCGAACCGATCTGCGTGTCGGCGAGTGTCTGCTCGACGGGAGCGAGCAGATCGTCGACGGGCCCTTCGAAGCGCTGGATGAACGCGGCCGCGACCCGCCGCGGCCCGGCCTTGACGGCTATGGCCGGCGTCTGCAGATTCATGCCATTCGGATCCGACTCGCTCATGCGGGGGTTGATGTCGAGCACGGCGACGCGACTGCCGTCGATCGAGACTTCGAGCTGCTCTCCGCGAGTGGTGCTGCCATAGAGCTGGCCGGTGGGGATCGAGTGCAGCATCATCCGGAAGCTGTACTCGCCGTCGGCGGGGAAGTTGTGAACGATCGAGACGCCGCCGCGCGTGCCGAACGGCGCCCCTTCGGCGTGGGCCAGTTGCGCCGCCGTTCGCGGGACGCGATAGGTCGCGGAGCCGGGTGCCGCATCGGGATCCCCGATTGCCTCGCGGCTGATGCGGCTCGCCGCGCGCAGATAGCCTTCGAGCACTGTGGCCGAGATCAACTGCACGTCGGCGATGTTGTCGAAATTGTGGCTGACCGTGTCGGGCGGGAGAAACGCGGCGACGTCGACATCGATGCCGAGAAGATCGCGGATCGAGTTGGCATACTCAGCCCGGTTCAACCGCTGAAATGTACGGCGGCCGGGGTTCGGCCGCGCCGCGGCAGCCGCATCGAGCCTGTTTTCGAGCCCTGCCGCGAGTGCCTCCAGCGTGCCGGGTTCGGGCCTGTTGGCGCCGGCCGGCGGCATCATGCCCGAGCGGAGCTTGCGGATCATCTTCTCGGCGATCTCGGCGTTCTTCCCCGCGAGCGCCGGATCGAACGCCTCGAGTGTCAGCCCACCCTTCGCCTTGTCGTTGTCGTGGCAGGTGACGCAGAAGTCGTTGATCAGGTTGCGCTGCGCGGCGGGGGCGGTGCTGGGTGCTGCGAGCTCGGTGCTGGATGCTCGGTGCTGGGTGCTGGGTGCTGCCAGGTGCTCGGTGCTTGGTGTGCCGATGGGGGTAGACGCCGCCGGCAGCAGGGCGCGTTCCGCTCGAGTGATGATGGCGGAGGTCCAGGCGGCCAGGATCGTCGCGCCGCACAGAACGACCGATCTTCTCATGTCCCCCTGTCAGGCCTGACCTCGCGGTCGGGCGGATGCGCCGGCCCGGCGCGCCGAGCTCGCACAGTCGCAAGTATACGGTGGATCAGGAGAACTTTTTAAGCCAGAATGGCCGGGCTTGGAGGTCATGAGCCGGGGTCCCGCCGTATTTGCTGCCTTGTGCGTTGGCCTGTGTGCCGTCGCGTCGCTGACGGTCGGTCACGCCCGCCAGGCCGCGTCCGTGGCTTCGCTGAAACCCCTGGTCCCGGCGGCGGCGAGCTCTATCGCGTCCAATCCTGACGCGTTCTACGGCCAGAACGTCACGATCACGGCCGCGGTCGACCGCCTCGTCTCCCCAACGTCATTCACCGTCGACCAGAATACGAAGACCAGCGGCGTGGGTGAGGTGCTCATACTCGTGCCGGTGCTCAACGCGCCTCTTGCAGTGAACACCTATGTGACGATCATCGGGGAGGTGGTTCGGCATGAGGGGCGTCCGGCGATCCAGGCAACGGCGGTCATCACCGCCGCCATGATCGATATCGCGAAACGGCTGCCGCCGCCGATGACGCCTGACGAAGAAGCGTTCGACCGGTTGATGAAACGGATAAACCCCGCCTTCAGCGCGCTCCGGCAAGCGGTCGCTGCGGGTGCGGGAGGCGGCGCGAACACCGAGGGCACCCTGAACGTCCAGGCCGCTCTGTTGATGCGGGCCTTTGCCGACACCGAAGCGTTCTGGAAGAAGCGCGACCAGGCAGACGCGGTGAAATGGGCGGTGGATGCGCGCGCCCAGGCTGAGACCCTGGAGCGCGCGATCGCCGCCGGCAAATCGGACGATGCCAAGGCCGCCGTCACGGCCCTTCAGCAAACCTGCTCGGCATGCCACGGCAAGTATCGCGAGCGTCAGGACGACGGCTCGTACCGGATTCGGATGGGGAGCTGATATGCGGTCACGTCTCGTGTCGACGGTGTCGGGTGTCGCGATCCTCGGTGCATTGGCGGCGGGTCAATCCCCGACCAGGCTGAATCCGATGATCAGCCTGCTGCAGGCGAAGAAACCGGTGTTCGGGCTTTACGCGCCCAGTCCGCCGCGTGGCAACCGCGCCCCGGGCTCCGAGGCACCGGTCCCGGCCAGAACCCCGGCCCATCTTGCGACCGAGGCGCTGGCCT
>JACDBQ010000684.1 GCA_013694845.1 Acidobacteriota bacterium | reverse complement strand
GCGTTGCCGCCACCGAACGCGCCGCCTCGTCCGCCGCCGCCACGGCCACCACCGCCGCGCCCACCGTCACCACGTCCCCCGCCTTCAAACGCGGCCTCGGCCGCGTCACGGTTGCCGCCGGAAGCGTTGACGCCGCTGTTCGTGTTTCTGGTGAACCGTATGTCGGCGTAGGTGCACCCGAGCTTCCTGGCGTCGGTCAGCGCCACGTCCGACAGGCCCTTGAACTTCGACTCGAGGACGCGTCCCTTCGGCGACTGCGCCAGCAGTTCGGCGATGGTATCGCTCGCGGCGATGGCCATTCCGGAGAGTGCGACGGTCTTGACGAAGTCTCTGCGTTTCATGCGTAGTACCTCTAAACCGCTGGCGAAACCGATGTCATCAGGAAATCTTCGATCCGCACGGGTGGCACGAGCGCGGTACCGCTACCATCGTAGGATTCGCCGGTGTGCATGGGGACGGCCTGACCGACCGCGGTGACGTTGTTGTAGCCGACGATCGGCGACATGTTCCACCGGAAATTCTGGACCGGGCCGGCGATCTCGCCGTTCTCGATCAGGAAGAGGCCGTCGCGCGTCATCCCGGTATTGAGGAGCGTTTCCTGGTCGACGCCACGGATGTACCAGAAGAACGTGATCAGCAGACCCCGCCTCGTCGACTTGATCATCTCGGCGACCGACAGGCTAGTGCCTTCCATGACCAGGCTGTTGTTCACCGACGCCGGGGTGACCGGCTTCTTCTGCCGGCGCGCGTACGCCGCGTTGTAGGCCAGGGTCTTCAGCACGCCCTTCTCGACCCAGGTCACATCGGCCAGCGGGGTTCCGTCACCGGCGATCGGGCTCTGTCGCAGGATGGGGTTCCCGATATCACTGCGAAGAGTGATCCCCTCACTGAAGACTTTCTCGCCGACCTTCGTCGTGCCCGGTTCCTTCCCGCTGAAGTAGGTTCTCGAGAAAGGGCTCTCGGCCGACTGCGCATTGAACAACCCGGTCATCAATGACAGGAAGCGGGCGTTGGCGCGCGGCTCGAGGATCACGGTGTACCGGCCAGGTTCCAGCGCCTTGGCATTCCGGCTGTTCACCGCTTTGTCCGACGCGACTCGCGTCAACTCCGCCGCATCGATCATCGACGCGTCCTTGACCCCGGTGATGCCGGCCCAGCCCGATCCCATCCCATCCGACGTGCGGCAGGTTAGGATGAAGCTCATCTCCGCGACCTGGTAATAGGCGAACAGCCCCTTCGAATTGGCGCTGCACGTGGTCTGGTGGTTCTTGGGAATGTACCCGGATCCGACCGTCTTCATCCTGTCGGAAACGTCGATGCTCTGCTTCGCGAGCCGCCCGCGTTCGGCCGGGCCGAAGCTCACACCCGAGGGTAGCGCCGCATCAACCGGAATGTACTCCTGCGGGCCGAGCAGCGGCTGCATTTCCGGGTTCTCGCGCCCCTTGTCCGCCGCCGCCATCGCGTTGGTGACCATCTCCTGGAGAGACGCGTCATCGAATTGCCGGGTGCTGGCATTGCCGGCGCGTGTGCCCTGGTAAAGCGTGAGCGCGACCTGCCGGTCGAACTGGACCATATTTGCGGTGATGGTCGAATTCGCGAACCTGGTCGCGGAACGCTCCCCTCCGCTGAAGTCCACCTCCGCGTCGCTGGCTTTGGAAGCCATGTTGAGGACCTTGTCGGTGATCGCTTTGACTTCTTCGCGTGAATACATAGGCGTGGAGGCTACTACGGGCTCAGCCCGGGAGACAATACTCCCGTCACCCGGGTTGATATCACGCTCGCGATAAGTGAGAACCGCGGACCCCGGACCTTCAGGAGGCTTTGAATGAGATTCCGTCCAGCGCTGGCCGCGATAACCGGCGTGATCGTTGCCGCCGCCCTTCTACCAGGCAGTGCGCAACAGGCTTCCGCCCCATCCGCATCTCCCCAGACAACCACACCGCCGTCGCCGCTCGAGACACTGGAGTGGCGAAGCGTCGGTCCGGATCGGGGCGGCCGCTCGATCGCGGTCAGCGGAGTAAAAGGCCGGCCACGCGAGGCCTATTTCGGAGCGGTGGGCGGTGGACTCTGGAAGACCACCGACGGCGGCGAAAACTGGATGCCGCTGACCGATGGCCTGATCAAGAGCGCATCGGTCGGTGCCGTGGCGGTAGCCGAAACCAGTCCTGACGTCGTCTTCATCGGGATGGGTGAGTCCTGCATCCGCGGCAACATCCTGCCCGGTGATGGCGTGTACAAATCCTCCGACGCCGGCAAGACGTGGACTCACGTCGGGTTCTCCGACTCCCAGGCGATCTCCCGGGTTCGCATTCATCCCACCAATCCTGACGTGATCTTCGTCGCGTCGTTCGGCAAGTACGGCGCCCCGAGCGCCGAGCGCGGCGTCTTCAAGAGCACCGACGGCGGAAAGAGCTGGAAGAAAACGCTCTTTCGCGACGAGAAGACCGGCGCTGTTGACATCTCGATCGATCGCAAGGATCCGAACGTGATCTACGCCGCTCTCTGGGAGGCCTACCGCGTGGAGTATCAGATGTCGAGTGGCGGACCCGGCAGCGGGCTCTTCAAGTCCACCGACGGCGGCGACACCTGGACCGAGATCACTCGCGCCCCGGGACTGCCGGCCGGAGTCGTCGGCCGTATAGGTGTTTCGGTCTCCGGCGCGGACTCGAGCCGGGTTTACGCGCTGATCGAAAACGAGAAAGGCGGGCTCTTCAGCTCAGACGATGCGGGCAAGTCGTGGACGATGGTGAACGAGAACCGCAACATCCGCCAGCGGGCGTTCTATTACACGCACGTCGCCGCGGATCCGGTGGTGAAGGACACCGTATATCTCTTGAACGTCAACGGCTACCGGTCGACCGACGGCGGCAAGACCATGGTCGACATCGGGCAGGGAACACACGGCGATCATCACGACCTCTGGATCGATCCCGATGATCCCAAGCACCTGGTTATCGGCAACGACGGCGGTGGCTCGGTCTCCACGCAAGGGGGGCAGGCCGCTCCGGGCGCCCCGGCTCCTGCCTGGACCGCGCAGGATTATCCGACGGCGCAGTACTACCATGTCGCCACCACCACCCACATCCCGTATCACCTCTGCGGCGCCCAGCAGGATGGCAGCACGGTGTGCATCTCGAGCGAAGCGGCGTCGCCGGTTGGGGCGCAGATCGCAGCGGGTCGTCGGCGCGCCCAGGCCGGCGATGCCCAGGGGGCTGGGGGCGGCGGCGGTGGGCGCGGGGGTGGCGGTCGGGGCGGGCGCGGTGGTGCACCCGAGATGTACGGCGCCGGTGGATCCGAGAACGGCACCATCGCACCGGACCCGAAGGATATGGACGTGATCTTCGCCGGCGGCAACAACGGCTCCTTCCTGACCCGGCTGAATCGCCGGACCGGCGAGCAGCGCGAGGTAAATCCCTATCCGCGAATTTTCTCGGGTGAGCCGTCGAGCGCGGTCAAGGAACGCTGGCAGTGGAGCACGCCCCTCATCTTCTCGCCCGTCGACCCGAACGTGCTCTACACCTCCTCGCAGCACGTGTGGAAGACGACCACGCAGGGCCAGACGTGGGCGAAGATCAGCGGGGACCTCACGCGGCACGATCCAAAGACGATGGGGCCGTCGGGTGGTCCGATCACCGGCGACATGAATGGACCGGAGATCTATGCCGTAGTGTTCGCGCTCGGCCCTGGCAAGACGGACGTCAACGTCCTCTGGGCCGGATCCGACGACGGGCTGGTGCACCTGACCCGTGACGGTGGAAAGACCTGGGCCAAGGTGACGCCGAAAGAGATGCCCGACTTTGGCCGCGTGAGTCAGATCGATGCGTCGGCGTTCGATCCCGGGACGGCGTACGTGTCGGTGAGAAAGCCGCTGCTCGATGACCTGGCCCCGTACATCTTCAGGACCCACGATTTCGGCAAGAGCTGGACCAGGATCGTCAACGGTCTCGGGCCGAAGGACTACGTGAACGTCGTGCGGGAAGACAGGAAACGCAAGGGGTTGCTGTATGCCGGCACCCAGCACGGTTTCTACGTCTCCTTCAACGACGGGGGCGCGTGGCAGCCGCTCTCCCTGAATCTGCCGGACGTGCCGGTCGCCGACGCGTGGATCGAAGACAACTCGATTGCGATCGCGACGCACGGCCGGAGCTTCTACGTGCTCGATGATCTCGCCGTACTCCGGCAGTCTGCCGACGCGACGGGCACGGCGAACGCGTTCCTTTTTCAGCCGGCCGACGCGGTCCGCGGCGCCGGTGGAGCGACGCTCTCCTATCTGCTGAAGACGCCTGCACAGAAACTGACGCTCGAGGTTCTGGACGCCGGCGGTCAGGTCGTCTTCAACGCCGTGGGCGCACCGCCGCCTCAGCGAGGCCAGGGCCGCCAGGGCGGAGCGCCGGGCGCTGAGGAGGGAGGAGGCGGCGGCCGCGGGCGAGGGGGTCCGCCCGCAGCGTCCCTTCAGCCCGGGCTGAACCGGGTGAACTGGGGACTGACTTATCCCGGCGCGACCAGCTTTCCGGGGATGGTCCTCTGGGGCGCGAGCACCAACGGCCCGTCGGCTTTGCCGGGCAACTACCAGGTCCGCCTCACCGTGGACGGTAACGTCCAGACCCAGCCGCTCGTTGTCCGGCGGCATCCGTTGCGCTCGGCAACAGAGGCTGACCTCAAGGAGCAGTTCGACCTCGCGATCCGTATCCGCGACAAAGTGAGCGAGGCGAATACCGCCGTCGTCCAGATCAGGAATATCAGGCAGCAGCTGACGGGCCGGACGGAAAAATCGTCGGACCTGGCTTTGAAGGCGGCCGGCGAGCGCCTGGCGGCCAACCTGACGTCGGTCGAAGAGGAAATCTACCAGACGCGTAATCAGAGTGGACAGGACCCGTTGAACTTCCCGATCAGGATCAACAACCGGATCGCCGCGCTCAACCGCGTGGTGAATGCCGGGGACGGCAAGCCGATCGGCAGCGCGTACGAGATCTTCACAGAGGTCACGGCGGAGTTGAAGGTCCAGACGGACCGGTTGCAGCAGGTGCTCGAGAAGGATGTCGCTGCGTTCAACGCCGAGGCCAGGCGCGCCGGCGTGGCGCCGATCGAGGTATCGAAATGAAGAAGGTTGCGGGTGTCTGCGGCGTTGTCGCCCTCGCGTTCGGTGCCCAGCTCTGGCTCGCGCGCATCGCGGCCCAGGTCCCGTCGGCGTCACCGCCGAAGATCGACGAATACCGGATGACGACGTATTAGGCCGTCTTGGTGACCAAGGGTCCGGCCTGGACGGTGGAGTCCCCTGAGGTTGAGCCAGTGATGCGCGCGCACCGCGACTACGTCGCAGGCCTGCTGCGAACCGGACGCGCGCATATCGGAGGGCCATTCAGCGGTGATTCGGCGCTTCGAGGCGTCTACATCCTGTCCGGGACGCCGGAAGACGCCAGGGCGACCGCGGAGTCGGACCCCGGCGTGATCGCCGGACGGTATGGTTTTGACGTCCTGAAGTGGATGGGCCCCGAGGGTTGGTTCCAGAGAGTCCCGAAGCCGGAAGACACCGAGAAGATCTTCTTCGGCTTCCTGGTCACCGGCGCGACCACCGTGGCGGTGACCCCGGAGGAACAGAAGCTGCTGATGCGCGGCCATCTCGATTACATGGGGGGCCAGTCGACGATCGGCAAGCTGGTCATGGCCGGGCCGCTGGTCGACGGCGGCCGCCGCCGTGGGCTCATCGCCTACCGGGTCCCGACGATGCTCGAAGCCATCGAGCGTGCCTCGGCCGACCCGATGATCAAAGCCGGCCGGATGGCGCCGGAGCTCTACGAGTGGACGATCGCGAAGGGAAACCTCAAGTGGATTTTCTGAAACTCAGAGCTCCGCAATCCGCATCCGCAATCCGGATCCCGGACCCCGCACCCGGAGACTTGACCACCGCCCCCCATATATGTATCAATGCCACATATGGGAGACAAACTGGGTCCAGACGTAAAGGGGAGCGCGGAAATCCTGGTGCTGGCGCTGGTCGAAGACCGCGCCCGCCACGGCTACGAGATCGGCAAGCTGATCGAGGAACGGTCCGGCGGCGTGCTGAAGTTCCACATCGCCTCGCTCTATCCCATGCTCTACCGGCTCGAGAAGCGGGCGCTGATCACGGGGCGCTGGGTCGAAAAAGCCGGGCAGCGCCGCAAGCGGTATTACCGCATCACGGCCGAAGGACGCCGGGTCCTCGCCAGCCACCGGACCCGCTGGGAAGAATTCATCCTCGCGCTCACGCGCGTCGCAGGGATCCGCCATGCCTGAACACATGCCACGCTGGCCCGCCTTCATCCGCCAACGGCTCGCCGGCGCTTCGCTCGATGACGATGTCGTCGACGAGATCGCCGAGCACCTGGACGAGATCTACGCACCAGCGTCAGATCCGGCCGGTCGCGGGACGAGGCGCTGGCGGCGGTCGAGGAAGAGATGACCAACCTGCCGGCGCTGACCCGCGCGGCATCGGCGGCCCGCCGCCGCAGGGCTCGACTGCCGGAACCGCCACCAGCCGCCAGGAGATGGCTCCTGGCGAGCCTCGTCCAGGACCTGGCTTATGGCGCGCGGCTGCTCGCCGCCCGCCCCGCATTCACGACGATCGCGGTGGTCACCCTGGCGCTTGGTATCGGCGCCAACACCGCAATTTTCAGCATCGTCAACACCCTGTATCTACAGGCGCTGCCCTTCCCGAATCCCGAACGCCTGGTGATGACGTGGGAATACGAGATCGATGACCCGGAGGCCGTCTTCATCGTCTCGCAGCCGAACTGGGAGGACTGGCAGCGCCAGAGCACCGCCTTTGAGCACATGGCGATCTGGGAGCTGCTGCGCTTCAACCTTGCCGGCGACGGCGAGCCGGAACAGGTCTTCGGCATGCGTGTCTCGCACGGTCTCTTTCCGATGCTGGGCATGTCCCCGCAGCTCGGCCGGACATTCACGCCGGAGGAAGATGCGCCTGGCCACGACGTCGTCGTGATCAGCGACTCGCTGTGGCGGGGCCGCCACGGCGCACGGCCGGACATCATCGGGCAGCCGATGCGTGTCAACGGCAGGCCGCACGAGATCGTCGGGGTCATGCCCCCCGCATTCATCTTCGAGCAGCCCCGGTACCATGTGTGGGTCCCCATAGCCTTCAATGCCAATGACGCCGCTCGGGATTCACATTCGTTTCGCTCGGCCGCGCGGCTGAGGAACGGCGTGTCGTTCGAGGCCGCGAGGGCGGAGCTCGACACCATTGGCCGAAGACTTGGCGCCCAGCACGACGCGAATCGGGGCGAGTCGGCGACGATCACGCCGATGGTGGATCTTGGCGTGGCCTATCTGAAGCCGACGTTCTATGCGTTGCTTGGCGCGGTGGCGCTGGTTCTGTTGATTGCCTGCGTGAACGTCGCGAATCTTCTTCTGGCGCAGTCCGCTGCACGGGGCAGGGAGTTTGCGATCCGCGCCGCGCTCGGCGCCGGACGCGCACGGCTCGTCTCCCAACTCTTCGCGGAGGGGCTGCTTCTGTCCCTTGCCGGCGGTGTAGCGGGGATCGTAGTCGCAGGGGCGGGCACGGCCGTTCTCGACCGGGCGTTGCCGCCGGCGATTCAGTTCGCCCCGTTTCGCGAGCCGGGCGGGACCTCGCTCGATCCGATGGTGCTGTCGTTCACGTTCGCGGCAGCTGTCCTCACCGGCATTCTGTTCAGCCTGGCGCCGGCGCTGGGCGTCGCGCGATCGCGACCCGCGGCATCCTTGAAGGCCACCGGAGATCGAGGCGGCACGTCCAGCCACACGAGGTTGCGAGGCATTCTGGTCGGCGTCGAGGTCGCGCTGGCGGTCGTCGTGCTGGCGGGCGCGGGACTGATGATCAAGAGCGTTGGACGTCTGCTCGCGGTCGACCCCGGCCTGGACACCAGGAACGTGCTGCTCATGGACATCGCCCTGCCGCAGGAGGATTTCTACGGCCCGCGGTCCGCACCTCATTCTGCGCCGACCTGGAACGTGAGCTCTCCGCTGTGCAAGGCGTCGTGTCGCACGGAGCCATTAGCCACCTGCCGCTGAGTGGCGCGAACGCCGGACGGGGCGTGACGATCGAAGGGCGTGCCGTCACAAGCCCGGCCGACGCTGCGAGCGGATCCTATCGGCTGACGTGCCCCGGCTACTTCGCCACGTTGGGTATCGCGATCGTTCGGGGGCGGGACTTCACGCATGGGGACTCGACCAATGGACCGGGCGCCGTCATCGTCAATGAATCGATGGCGAAGGCCTACTGGCCGGAACAGGATCCGATCGGCCGCCGGCTCAGATTCGGCTCCACCGAGTCACCGCGGCCCTGGGTGACGGTGGTCGGCGTCGTGCGGGACGTGCGGCACTTCGGTCTGGATAGTTCGGCGCGACGTGAGATTTTCCGGCCCTATCCACAAGCCGCGTGGCCGCAGATGACGATCGCAGTCAAGTCCGGCCCGGATCCGCTGTCGGTGGCCTCCTCGGTCCGCGCCGCGCTGCAGCGCCTCGACCAGGACCAGCCCGTGACCCGAGTCCGCACGATGGCCGACGTCGTCGACGAGTCCATCGGCGCACGACGTTTCCCGATGCTGCTGCTCACCATCTTCTCGGCTGTCGCACTCCTCCTCGCAGCGGTCGGCGTCTACGGCGTGGTCAGCTGCGTCGTCGCGCAGCGATCACGGGAGATCGGCATCCGGATGGCACTGGGCGCGCGCGCGGCGCAGGTCGTGCGGATGGTCGTCGGCCGTTCGATCGCACCGATCGCCGCAGGGTTGATTCTTGGCTGCGCAGGCGCGCTGCTCGCGTCGCGACTGCTCGAGTCGCTCCTGTACGAAGTCACGACGTACGATCCGGCGATCCTGGGAACGATCCTCGCCCTGCTTGGGGGTTGTGCGGTGATTGCGTCAGTCGTGCCCGCGCGCCGGGCGGCTAGTGTCGATCCGCTGGTGGTTCTGAAAGAGGAGTGAGCCCTGCCGTTCTAGGGTTACGCCAGGGTTACGCCAGCCTCGCGACCGCGACCGCGGCAGGCCGAAGCACGTCGTCGCCGATACGGTAGCCGCATCGCACCGTTCCCACGATCATGCCGTCCTGTTCGGGCGTTGCGGCGGGGACGCTGCTGATGGCTTCGTGCAGCGCGGGATCGAACGGTTGCCGGGTCACGTCGATTCGCCGGACGCCGAAACCCTCGAGCTTCCCCAGGAACTGCCGGCGGACCATCTCGACCCCCTGGAGCAGTGCGTCATTCGTGTTTACCGTGCCTGCGGATTCCAGGGCGCGGTCCAGATTGTCGACCACCTCCAGCAGCTCCGCGAGGATCTCTCTTCGCGAGCGCTCGACATCCTTGGAGATCTCGCGGCGGAGCCGCAGGCGTGCCTCCTCGAATTCACTCGCCGCGTTCCGGTACTTGGCCAGGTACTCGGCGATCTGTTTGTCTTTGTCCGCGATCTGTCGCTCGAGCTCTTCGACGTAGGTCGGCTTGCCGGAGCCGCGCGTATCCGGTCGCGCTTCGGCGGTGCCGTCCTGGTTGGCCCACCAGCGGCGGTCGACGACTTTCACTGGGATGTCCTGTTCTTTGTCCATTATCAATGCTCGCGGGGCCCCACCCCGCTCGCTCTCGCTCGGGGGCGCGGCTGCGCCGCGCTTCCCTCCGGCCCCTCGCTCGGGCCGCAGGCGCTGTGTCCGTTCTTGCGGAGCCCAGGTCTACTCTCGGTTGCCCTGGGTCCACCCCCAGCGCAGGCCGAAGGCTCTCGCTCGCTCTCGCTCGGGGGCGCGGCTGCGCCGCGCTTTGCTCCGGCCCTTCGCTCGGGCGCAGGCGCGCTAATGTGATCGGTCGGCGAAGTCGAACGTGAGTTTGCCCTCGGTGATCCCGATCGTCACGGTGCCCCCTTGTTCGAGGCGGCCGAAGAGGATTTCGTCGGTCAGCGGATCGCGGACCTCGGTCTGGATCACGCGGGCAAGCGGGCGCGCGCCGAAAACCGGATCATACCCCTTGCGGGCGAGCCACTCGCGCGCTTCCGGCTGAAGGGTGATCGCGACCCGCCGCTCGGCGAGCTGTGCCTCGAGTTGCAGGATGAACTTCTCGACGATCGTTTCCATGACCGCCGGCGCCAGGGGATCGAACGAAACGATCGCGTCGAGGCGGTTGCGAAACTCGGGGCTAAAGACTTTGTCGATCGCCTGTTTCGAGCGCTGGTGCGACGCCTTCAGCCGCGTTTCCACGGCGCGTGCCGACTCGCCGGACTCCCAGAAGCCGATGCTGGCCGCACTCAACTCGCGCGAGCCGGCGTTGGACGTCATGATCAGCACGACCTGCCGGAAGTCGGCCTTGCGGCCGTTGTTGTCGGTCAGCGTCGCGTGGTCCATCACCTGCAGCAGGATGTTGAAGATGTCTGGATGCGCTTTCTCGATTTCGTCGAGCAGCAGGACGGCGTACGGGTGCTGGCGGATGCCGTCGACGAGCAGCCCACCCTGCTCGAACCCGACGTATCCCGGCGGGGCGCCGATCAGGCGGGCGACCGCGTGTTTTTCCATGTACTCGCTCATGTCGTACCGGAGAAACTCGTTGCCCAGATGTACCGCCAGCTGCTTGGCCAGTTCCGTCTTGCCCACGCCCGTCGGGCCTGTGAACAAGAAGCAGCCGGCGGGGCGATCAGGTTGCCCGAGTCCCGCGCGGGAACGCTTGATCGCGCGCGCCACGGTGCGGACGGCTTCTTCCTGACCGAACACGACCCGGCCGAGCGATTCCTCGAGCCCCTTCAGCCGGTCCTTGTCGGACGAGGACGCCTGCTTGGCGGGGATGCGCGCCATTCGCGCAATCACCGACTCGATATGCTCGAGGGTGATCTCGTCGGGCGGGGTGTCAGGAGCGAGTGTGGCGATCGAACCCCGGCTGAGCCGCATGCGCGCACCTGATTCGTCCAGCACGTCGATCGCGCTGTCGGGCAGCTTATAGTCGCGCAGGTGCCGGGCCGCCAGCCTGGCGGCCGCCTCCAACGCCTCGTCGGTGAAGCGGACCCGATGATGGGCCTCGTACCGCGAGCGCAATCCCTGCAGGATCCTGACGGTCTCCGGAATGGACGGTTCGTCCACCGCGATCTTCTGCAGTCGCCGGGCAAGGGCGCGGTCCTTCTCGATGTGCTTGAACTCGTCATGCGTCGTCGAACCGACGACCCGGAGCTGGCCGGTCGTCAGGATCGGCTTGATCAGGGTGGCCAGGTCCATGGTGCCGCCCGTCGTTGCACCTGCGCCGACGGTCGAGTGGATCTCATCGATGAAGAGAATCGGCATGGGCCGCTTGGCAAGGGCCGCGATCACCGCCTTGAATCGCTC
>JACDBQ010000672.1 GCA_013694845.1 Acidobacteriota bacterium | reverse complement strand
GTCGCTGTTCTTCACCACGGCGCCGTCGATGTTGAACGCCCCGGCCAGCTTCGTGAAGTCCACGTCTGGACTTCCGAGGTACGAGATGTAATCGCGCCCCGCCTTGCCTGAGGCGCCGCCCGAACCCATGATGTTCCAGCGCACTTCTTCGTAGCTGCGGTTATTGAAGATGACAGTCAGGATCGGCAGATCGTAGCGCGAGTGCGTCCAGAGCGAGTCGGTCTGACCGAACAGGAAGCCGCCGTCCCCCTGCAGCGAGACCACCTGGCGACGCGGCAGCGCCAGCTGCACGCCAGCGGCCGCGCCCGTCCCCCACCCCAGCGCGCGGCCTTCCGTGCGTCCGATCTTCATCTTGGCGTCGTCGGCGAAGTCGAAGAAGTTGAGGACCTTGCCTTCCGTGCCGAGCTCCTCGACGATGACCGCATCCTTGTCGAGCTGGTCGTTCAGTTCGACGATGACCCGTTGCCAGGGGACCGGGCTGCCGGTTGCACGACGGGCCAGGGCCAGACGCGACTGCCGCACGCGCGAGGTGTAGGCCTTCGCCTCGGCCAGTCGGGTGGCGCCTCGCTCGCGAAGCTGGGCGGCCGGGGCGAGGCTCTTGATCGCCGCCGTGAGATCGCGCGCCACCTGCCCGAGGTCCCCGACCAGCCCGGCGCGCAGCGGCGAGTCGCGGCCAATCGTCATCGGGTCCACGCTCGCGTGGATGATCGAGGTCCCCGCCGGGACGCGGACCGGTGCGCGCGCCCCGAAGTTCACCAGGCAGTCGAACGTTGCAGGGAATCGCATGTTGTCGCCGTATTCGCCGACGTGCAGCGGGTGACTGGTCGGGAAGTCGGCAAAGAAGCTGCGGTGCTGCACGACCGGGATCCCGAGGAGTTCCGCCAGGATGACCAGGTCGGCGCGGCCATCGCTCTGGCTGACTTCGGGGCCGACATACAGGAGGGGGCTGGACGATTCGAACAGCGCCCGCGCCGCCAGTTCAATGGCTGCCGGATCGGGCCGCAACTCCATCGGGATGCGGAAGGCCTCACCCTTGAAGATCGTGGCGGTCACGTTTTCGCGGTACATGAGATCGCGCGGGATCCGGACGTAGGCCGGGCCGTTGGGCATCACGGTCGCGACCTTGCAGGCCTGTCGGACCCACTCGGGAATCCGTTCGGCCTGGTGCGCGACCCATCGCCATTTCGTGAACTGCTGGACCGGTTCGAGCCAGTCGTCGATATCTTCGTGGGCGTCGGTTCCTTCGCGGTCGGTGTCCGCATGGTCGCTGAGCAGCACCACCGCCGTCCGGTCCTTCATCGAGTTGTACATGTTGGACGAGGAATGCGGGAGGCCAATCCGGCTGTACATGCCGAAGCCGATCTTGCCGGACGCCTTGGCGTAGCCGTCCGCGATCGCCACCACCTGCCCTTCGTGCGGCGCCTGAATGAGCTGGATCTGGGGCCGCGAGACCAGGGCGTCGCACAGTGCCCCGAGCCCGGAGCCATTGGACACGAACATGTACTTCGCGCCGGTCTCGATCAGCTGCTCCGCCAGCAGCTCGCCTCCGGTCCCGGTCACCTTCCGGGTCAGGGCCGGGGCGGCCTGTGCGCCCTCGACGAAGGGGGAAACCGACGCCAGCGCGGAGCGCGCCGCGGTCAGCGTGTAGCCAGCCGCAACCATTTCGGTCAGAAATGCGCGCCGGGTCCGCTTGCGCGTGACGACGCCCTTGACGAGATCCCGCATGACTCCTCCTTTGAATGCTCGTGCCGGTCAGGCAGCGTTGACGAATTGTCCATCCCGCATCGCATAGACGGTCGGGAAGTGTTCGACGGTCTTTGGATCATGGCTGACCAGAATCACGGTTTTACCGTAATCCGTCGCCAGGGTCCGTAGCAGCTTCGAAATCACGGCGGCATTCGTGCTGTCCAGGTTACCCGTGGGCTCGTCGGCCAGGATCAATGCTGGATCGTTGGCGAGCGCAAGCGCCACCCCGACCCGCTGTTGCTCGCCTCCGGAGAGTTCTTCCGGACGCTTGCCGCCCTTCGCCTCGAGCCCGACCAGGCTGAGCAGCGTGCGCGCACGTTCGCGGCACTCGCTGTCCGACACGCCAGCCATGACCATCGGCAGTTCGATGTTTTCGATGGCGGTGATACTCGGGATCAGGTTGAAGAACTGAAAGACGAAGCCGACATTCAGCAACCGGTGTTTCTCGAGCAAACGCTCGCTCATCGTCGTGACGTTGTCGTCATTGATCTTGATACTGCCGCCGGAGGGCCGGTCGACCCCTCCGAGCAGGTTCAGCAGGGTCGTCTTGCCGCAACCGCTCGGGCCCATGATCGCCACCGCGGTGCCGGTTTCGATCCGCCAGTCGGTATCGCGCAATGCGTGGACCTCCTCGGGCCCCATCTGGTAGCGCTTGCTCAACTGCGACACTTCGACGGTGACGCCTCGGTGCTTGAAGAAGGATGCGGGGAC
>JACDBQ010000666.1 GCA_013694845.1 Acidobacteriota bacterium | reverse complement strand
GGCTTCAGATCGCGATGGACGATTCCCTGCTCGTGTGCCGTTTCGACAGCGTCGGCGATCTGCCCGGCGATCTCCAGGGCGTCGGGGACCGCGATCGGCCCGCGTGCGAGCCTCTCGGCGAGATCCTCTCCCTCCACCAATTCCATCACCAGCGCACACCCGTCGTGCCACTCTTCAACACCATAGAGCGCGGCGATGTGCGGATGGTTCAGAGAGGCGAGCACCTGCGCTTCACGCTCGAACCTGGCCAGCCGCGCCGAGTTGCTGGATAGATGCGAAGGCAAAATCTTCAGCGCGACCGAACGCCCGAGCCTTGTGTCGCGGGCACGGTAGACCTCTCCCATGCCGCCTGCGCCGAGCAGCGCTTCCACCCGATACCACCCGAGCGACGTGCCGGTCTGCAGGGGCTCACCGGGAAGGGCGACCGGAGTATCGCCGAATGAACCGGCCTCGCCGTGCGCCCTCATCAGCGATTCAACCTCGTCCTTCAACGTCAGGTCGGAGCCATAGGCGTTTCTGAGGAACACGCCCAGACGTTCCGGATCGGTCGCAAGCGCGCCGTGGAAGATGTCCGTGATCTGCCGCCAGCGGTCGGCTCTCATGATGACGCCCGGTGCGGACGGAGACGGCGATACAGCCAGGCGCGAGGCCTGCCAGTCACGCTCTGCGGTTGCGCGAGAGATGCCCTCCGCGTCAGCGGTTTCGTCTATCGAGAGCCCGCCGAAGAAGCGGAGCTCCGCCACCCGGCTTTTCCGCGGATCGAAGGTGGCGAGATCGGACAACGCTCTGTCCAGATCGAGGATGTCCACCTCTGGGCCCGGGCGCTGTGCCGGATCTTCGTCGAGCGTGACGCGCGTCCATCCACCGGACCGTTTGGTCATCCTTCGACGCCTGGCCTCGTCCACAAGAATGCGGCGCATCATCTCGGAGGCCACGGCAAAGAAATGAGCTCGGTTCTTCCACGCCGTGTGTCGCTGGTCCACCAGCCGCAGGTAGGCTTCGTGGACAAGGGCGGTCGGCGCCAGGATGTGTCCGGGACGCTCGCGGCGCATTCGGGCTGCCGCACGCCGGCGAAGCTCCTCGTAGACCACGGTCAACAACTGGTCCCGGGCACCCAGGTCCCCGGCGCCCCAAGCGTGAAGCAGCTGGGTGACGTCCTGATGAGAGCGCTTCTGGTGAGTGTCCTCAGGCGTGCATCTTGTCAAGCGTGCGTGTCGCGGTCAAGTCGCCCGCGACTGCCGCTGGTCGTGAGGTGTTTTGCCGGCCATTCTCGCGTTACTGAATGGGGTGCAGAGCCATCGCACCCGGGACCGTCTGGCGAACGCTGATCCAGGATTACATGTCGAAGGGAATCAAATGAAAACTGTACGTCTTCAGGCAAGGGTCGGTGTCGTCGTGACCGCGATGGCACTTCTGCTCCAGATGTCACCGGTTGCCCACGCGGCGAGCCGGGGCGGCGACAAATCCTCTATCGAAGTCACCTTCACGAAATGGATCACAGACTTCAGTACGTTCCCGTCCCTCCCGGTCCTGGGGACCGTAGGGGGGGACGCCGGAACGGGAGACCTTGGCGGGAACGCCTTGATCACCCCCATTGCTCACGATCGCATTCTCAAGATCGGCGTGACCTATGAGGTATCCGGTACGGACCAGAACTTCATTGCGGAGGTTCACGGTACACAGAACAACAAGACGCACAGGGCGGTGCTGAACGGCGTGGTGATCGAAGGAGCGCTGACTGGCGCGCGAGTACACGTCGAGTACGACGAGATCCCGTGTGTTGATGTCGTCGGTGCGCCGCCCGAAGCTCTCGTCTGTTTTCAGGGAACGATCAGAGTCCTTCAGGGCGGGCGGTAGAACCCGACACTAGAGAGCGAGGACAGAGCCATGAGGAGATCGGAAAGATATTCGTCTGTTGGGGCGGTTCTGTAACCGGTGGATCGTGCTCCCCGGCCTCACGCTCATTGGTGCTCTGTCAAGTCCGTTCGATTCGGAACTTTCGCGGGCTCAGCGACTTGGACATCGCAGGTTCTGGGACGCGGCCGGCAGCGCGTACGTGACCGGCTGGACCGAATCCAACGACTTCCCGACCACCGCCGGAGCGTTCGATACGACCTTCCATGGCAATCTTGGCGATACTGATGTCTTCGTCACGAAACTGAACGCCAGTTGCTTTTGTCACCAAACTCAACCCGGGCGGTTCGGCGCCCCTCGTGCTCCACCTATCTTGGCGGCAGCAGTCATGAGCGAGGTCGCGGATTAGCCGTGGATGCGGCGGGCAGCGCCTACGTGATGGGTGTCACCCATTCCAGCGACTTTCCGACCACTGCCAGCGCTTTTCCAGTCCGCTGGTCTACTCCACATTCCTGGGTGGTACTGACTACGATCTGGGGTTCGGGCTCGCTGTTGATGCGATGGGCAATGCCTACCTGACGGGGGAAACGATCTCCCCCGATTTCCCGATCGCAAGGGCCCTCGATGCAAGCCTGGATGCCGGCTTCGGCGCTCTATAAACGTCCTGGCAATCGTTTGCGACGGTTCGAGTAGTGCGACCATCTATGGCCGGGCCACAATCAACGGCTCCGGAGCGTTCGAATATCGCATTCAGGTCGAGGATCGCGGCGAGCCCAGCAAAGGTAAGGATACGTACTGGCTCACGTTGCAGAACGGTTACGACTCGGGAAAACAAGTGCTTCGGGGAGGCAACGCCCAAGTACGTCGCCAGTAATCTGCGCGTCGGTGACTCTCAGAAGTCAGGTGGGCGCGGAGATCCCGAATCAACGTCGACGATCCCGTGGGTCTTTCCGCCGACCCGGTGGCCCTCTTCACGTCGCGACGATCTTTCCGGCGGTCCTCGCGGTCTTCGAAACGGTCGCAGGATCCGTCCTCACTCGCGCCGCGTGGGTGGCGGC
>JACDBQ010000647.1 GCA_013694845.1 Acidobacteriota bacterium | reverse complement strand
CAACTGTTCCGCACCGTGGGCTGCACCGAGTGCCACAACGTCGATCAAGGCCAGCCGGTGCCAACGTTCATCGTTCCCATGGCGACGATCTTCCCGGGTGACAATCCGGACACGCTCGCCACACGTCAGCCGCCGCTCAATCCGGTGGTGAATACCGCCGCTTCGATCTTCGACGACAAGATGGTCATCGTCAACGCCAGCATACGCGGAGACATCCGCGGAGCCACCCTGCCGCTCTTGCTGGATCTGGCTCGGAAGCCGGTGTTCCTGCACGACAACTCGGTCTCCACCCTCGACAATCTGCTCGACCCAGGACGGGGCGCCATGGCGCCGCACCCCTTCTATTTGGCCGACCCCGGCCAGCGCGCGCAGGTGGTGGCGTTTCTCCAGGGACTTGGCACCGACAACTGACGCACGACGCCGGTCCGCCGGGGTCCCAAACAGATTCTGACCACCGACAAATCGGCATACGCCAACAACAGATCGCCCATCGTGCGACTCCGTCGAAACGCCTATCGTCCATGACCATCGACAGGGTGAATCAACTGCGTGACCGGAGCGAGAATGAATTACCTTCCGAAAGACTGCATGGCGGGACGAGGCTTGGCCATCCTTCTCCTCACACCTCTGGCAACAACCCTCATGGCGCAGCAGCGCGGTGCCCCGGGCGCCCGCTCGGAGGCGGCCTCGCTGGCGGCAACGGCGGCAAAGGAATCGGGTCGACCTGCCTATACGTCAGCCACGGCCGTGAAGTTCAAGGCAAGCGACAACGTGTTTCTGAAGAGCGCGCTTGCCGTCAACTTTACCTATCGCAAGGCTACGGTCACCCTGCCGCTCTATCGCGGTCAATCCCCGCGCGATGAGGATGTCTTCTACATCATCACCGATGCGTCCGACTTCGACGTCGCGAGGCAGTTGGGCATCAACTATTCGCCCAAGATGGCGAAGGCGGCCGGCACGCCGGGTGCGCAGGCCGTCACGCTCCGCGGTGGCGTCATGCGGTTCAAGGGGAACGTCGATTTTGCACCCGAGTACGCGGTCACCCCGGGCGACGCCCCGACCTATTTTCCGCCCAAGTCGTTCACCCCAGGCGCCAGGGGTGATGCGGAATGGTCGTCCATGGCGGTGCTGCCGAGCGGCGTGGTGCTGAACGTGCAGATGGTGCAGAATACGAGTGGCGCGCACGATCGGCTGAAAGCGATCGATCTGCAGAAGCGCACGGTTACGATGTCGCTGCTGGATGGCTTTCATGACGGCAAGCAGTACTACTACCACCTCGTTACCGACGTCTCGGCGGATTTGCCGGCCGTGCTCGAGAAGGGCGTCTTCACCCCGCGCCTGGCCAACGTCCCTGGTTATGGAAAGTCGATGCCGTCCGACAACTCGGCGCTGCTCGGCTTCTCGCCGGTGCTGAACGGAAGTACGGACATGAACTCGGGCGAGGACCAGGGCTTCTCCACCTCGCTCCGCAATGGCGGCATCGACCCGATCAACGTCTTCCCGATCCCTCCCCGCAACGCGGACGCGTCGCCCAACAACAATTACAGTCCACTGTGGGACGCCCACGTCAACATGTGGACGCCGGCCGCGGTGAAAGACGGGAAGGTCGAGCGCATCCGTTCGCTCGACGAGCTGAAGCGGCTGATCAAGGCCGGGCTAGTCACCAGTGCCATGATCAACCCGCCGGGGCCCGGCAATCCCTATATCGGGGGCCTTCGTTCGACCCAGGCGATCATCAACTGTCCGGTGGTGGCGCAGCCCGACCTGCCACCACGCTGAGTATCGCCTGACGCCTGCGGGGCGTCTGGTGGTCTGCCACCTAGACCCCTGGGCCCCGGCAACGTATTCTGCGGCAGCATCATCTGAGTGACGCGCTGTCGCCAGGCAACTTAACCCGTGTCCAGCTGGTCAGACCCCTCAAAGCGGAGCGAGGACATGCGGCCAGGACCCGCCGTCGAAGACGCGACCCCGACGGATTCTGCTCAGGGCCAGACCCCCTGAGTGCGAGCCCTTTGAGCTGGAACGCTGGTGCCGTCGGCCGCTGGAGATGAACCCCTTCTCATCGAGAGGGGGTTTGGTTCGTCGCGCTGGCTCCTCCTTCTGCTGGCATTGGTACCGGCCACCGGTTGCTCCGCGCGGCGAGTGGCTGAGGCAGTCTTGCTTCGAGACCATTTTCTCCTGTTGCCGGATCTGGCCTACGGCAGCGGGATCAGGCAGCGGCTGGACCTGTACCGGCCCCGGGACACGCGCGCGGCCGTTCCGGTGGTCGTTTTCCTCTACGGCGGACGCTGGCAGTATGGCTCCAAGGCCGAATACCGTCTGCTCGGCGACGCCTTCACCCGCCGCGGCCTGATGGTCGTGGTCCCCGACTACCGGCTGTCCCCCTCGGTGCAGTTCCCCGCGTGGGTCGAAGACGCCGCCGGCGCGGTCCGCTGGGTGCGCGACAGCATCGGCCGGTACGGCGGCGATCCTTCGCGGATCTTCGTCGTCGGGCACTCCGCCGGTGCGCACACGGCCGCCCTCCTGGCGCTCGACGGGCGCTACCTGCGCCGGGCCGGAGTGCCCCGGGCGGCGCTCCGTGGCTTTGTCGCCCTCGCTGGCCCAGTCGCCACCAGGTGGACCGATGCGGACGTGCAGGCCCTGATGGGGCCGCCGGAGAGCTGGCCGGCGACCTATCCGATGACACACGTGGATGGGACCGACCCGCCGCTCCTCATGCTGCACGGGGAGCGCGACCGCACCGTGTCCCCCGGCAACTCCGTCCGGCTGGCGGCGCGCATCCGCCAGCGC
>JACDBQ010000644.1 GCA_013694845.1 Acidobacteriota bacterium | reverse complement strand
CAACCCGATGGCCGCCGCCAGCGGAACAAAGGCTTTCATCCTCCCATCATACCGGTGCATTTCGATCCGTCCAACCCGTGCCGCAAGAACAACTTCCGGCAATTGGGGCCAGGCCCCGGGGCCTGGCCCCGTCCCCGCATATACTGATCCTCGTACCACCGTCTATCCACCAGGGCGCCGCGCGCACACGTCTCGCTGGCGCCGGGAGGCTTTAATGCATTCGTTGCGTCTCACGTTTCTTGTCCTGTTCCTGGCGGTCGTCACCGCTGTCCCGGCGCTCGCACAGGACGACGTCACTATCAGGGGGAGGATCACAACGGTCGCCGACGGGTTGTCGCTGCCCGGTGCCTCGGTCACCATCCCCACGCTGAAGCTCTCGGCCGAGACGTCGCAGGAGGGCACGTATGCCCTGGTCGTGCCCGCAGCCCAGGTGAAAGGGCAACTGGTTGAGCTGCGAGTCACGTTCACCGGCCTGCAACCGCAGACAACCAACGTCATCCTCACCCCCGGCCAGATCACCAGGGACTTCGCGATGGCGTTCGGCTTCCACGAGGAGATCACCGTCGGCTCCCGTCTCGGCGGCGCCGCAGCGGAGCAGGCCGTACCGGTGGACGTACTTACCGCGCAACAGATCGAGCGCACCGGCGCCAGCGAAACGAATCAGATCATCCAGGCGCTCGCGCCGTCGTTCAATTTTCCGCGACCGACCATCACCGACGGCACCGACTCGGTCCGCCCGGCCACGCTGCGCGGGCTCGGCCCCGACCAGGTGCTGGTCCTCATCAACGGCAAGCGGCGCCACGCCGGGGCGCTCGTCCATGTCAACGGCAGCATTGGCCGAGGGTCCACAGGGGTCGACCTCAATGCGATTCCCGCCTCCGCCATTCAGCGCATCGAGATCCTCAGGGACGGCGCCGCGGCGCAGTACGGATCCGACGCCATCGCCGGCGTCATCAACATCGTCTTGAAGAACGGCGTGAACCCTCTCACGGTATCCGCCAAGGCCGGCATGACGACCCATGACGACGGCGGGTTGTTCGACGTGGGGGCGAGCAAAGGCTGGGAGATAGGGCGCGGCGGGCTGTTCGCAACGATCGAGTTCCGCGATCGCGGTGAGACGAACCGTGCCGGGCCCGACCCTCGCGACCAGATCGTCGCGGGTGATGCGGGCCGCAACAGTGTGAGCCAGCCGAACTTTCACTACGGCGACGCCGACACACGCGACGTGATGACGTTCGTCAACGCCGAGTTCCCGGTCACCGCCGGCACGACGTCGGTCTACGCCTTCGGCGGACTGAGCCGGCGCACGGGATCGCATGGCGGCTTCTTCCGGCGCGCGCTGCAGGACACCAACATCCCGCAGATCTATCCCGAAGGATACCTGCCGCTGATCGAGCCAGACATCATCGACTTTTCGGGGACTGCCGGGCTGCGCGGGACGCGCGCGGATTGGTTCTGGGACGCCAGCGCCCAATACGGCTACAACAGCTTCGATTTCAACGTCCGCGACAGCCTCAACGTATCGTTGGGCCCTGTGAACAACCAGTCGGAGTTCTACTCGGGATCGCTGGTGTTCGATCAGTTCCTGACGAACCTCGGTGTCGCACGGCAGGTCAACGTCGGTATGGCGGGCCCGTTGAACGTCGCGCTCGGTGCGGAATTCCGGCGTGAGACGTATCAGATCATCGCCGGCGAACCGAACTCCTACATCGACGGAGGATTCCCCAATCAGTTCGGTGGACGCGCGGTTCCCGGAGCGCAGGTGTTCCCCGGTTTCCGCCCCTCGAACGAGGTCGACACGGGTCGCAACAGTGTGGCGACGTACCTGGATCTCGAAGGAAACGTTCTCAACCGACTCCGGCTCGGCGTAGCGGGGCGGTTCGAACACTACACCGACTTCGGCAACACGGGTGACGGTAAGGTGACCGCACGCCTGGAACCGCATCCGGCATTCGTGGTACGCGGGGCGGTCAGCACAGGGTTCCGCGCGCCGTCGTTGCCGCAGTCGTATTTCTCGGCGATCAGCACCAACTTTCTGAATCTCGGCGGGCAGCTGGTCCCCTTCGAAGTTGGTACGTTCCCGGTGAGCAGTCCGCAGGCACGCGTGCTCGGCGCCGTGGATCTCAAGCCAGAACAGTCCGTGCACTGGAGCGGCGGCCTGGTGTGGAACCCGATCGCTCCGGTCGAGATCACAGCCGATATCTACCGCATAGACATCGACGATCGGATCGCGATCTCCGGCAACTTCAACGACCCCAGCATCGCGCAGCTGCTGCTGCCGCTCGGCGCGACCGGGGCCCGCTTCTTCACCAACGCGATCGACACGCGAACCAATGGCGCCGACCTGACCGCAAGTTACACCGCGGACCTGGGCCGGCCGGGCCGGGTCAAGGTGAGTGCCGCGTACAACACGACCGAGAACAAGATCCGCCGGATCGCCGACACGCCGCCGCAGCTTGCTGGCTTCCAGTCCGTCCTCTTCGACCGGGTCGAACGGCGACGCGTCGAATGCGGACAGCCGCAGAACAATTATCGTTTCGCCGGGGACTGGAACAGGACCCGGTTCGGCGGCATCGCCCGAGTGGCACGTTACGGCGAGGTCTGCAGCGTCGATCGCACCGTCACCATTAATGGCGTCCCGCAGGACCAGGACTTCGCGGCCCAATGGGTCACCGACGTCGAAGCCACCGTCCAGTTCGGCAAGGCGCTGCTCGGGATCGGCGTCCAGAACCTGTTCGACAGCTTCCCGGACGAGAGCATCTTCGTCAACTCCAACACCGGGATCCTTCCATACCCGAGCAATGCACCAGCCGGCTTCAACGGCCGCTTCGGCTACGCGCGCATGACGTATCGGTTTTAGTTACCGGAGTGCGGGTCCGAGGTGCGGAGTGCGGGGTCCGAGGTGCGGAGTGCGGGGTCCGAGGTGCGGGGTGCGGGGTCCGGGGGCTGCGTGTCCTTGCCCCACCCGCATCCCGCATCCCGCATCCCGCACGAACCTAGCCGACTCCGCAGCCCTCGCCTGCCCGCGTCGACATGATGATCAGCGGATTCCGACCCGACTGGCTGAAGCGGTGCATCACCCCGCGCGGGACGAACAGCAGCACACCGGCCTTCAGGCGCTGCGCCGCGCCGTTGACATTCGCGGCGCCTTCACCGGCGATAACGTAGAGAAATTCGTCGGCGTCGGTGTGCGAGTGGTCCGCGACGGGATCGTTGATCTGGATCAGCGTGACGGCGCCCCCGTCTCCGCACGCCAGCGGCGTGGTCTTGCCGGCGCGCCGACCGACGAACTCCTTGTCGATCACGGCCAGCAGGTCGCTGCTCGTGGGCTTCGCGTCAGTCGCGGGTTTCGGCTTCTCAGCCGGGACGGGCGGTGCTGGCGGGGGTAGTGGCGGAGGCACCGGGGTAAGCGTCACTTTGACGTCGATCGGCGCGGCCCCGCGCGCCGTGAGCTCGCGCTCGAGCGTGGTATATCCTTCACGCTCGAACCGCAGCCGATACGCGCCGGACGGGAGGTTTTCGAGAGCGATCCGATTCCCTTCCGTCCGGACGGTGCGCTGGTCGGGTCCTTCCAGGATGACCTTGACGTTGGGCACGGGCGCACCGGAGGGATCCGTGACCACGATCGCGAACGTCACCGAACCGGCCGGCTTCGTCCCGCGTCGCTGCTGCGCCTCGACCCTTGGGTTCGCCGCGGCGAGCAGCACACACACTCCGAGCAGAGCAGTTCTCATAGTGGAGCCAGATTACTGCAACCGGAGGCCAAGAGGAACAGGCGGGCCACCGGTCGATGGGTGACGCGCGACGGATCGATGGGTGACGTGCGACAGGGCGACGTGCGACGTGCGACAGGGCGACGGACGGCTGGCGACCGTCGGCGTGCGGACGTGCGTGTCTTCAGGTGCCGAGCCTCGCGATCGGGGCCTGGCCGGGCTCCCGGAGGAGCGACGGGACAAGCGCGGAGCACGAAGCCGGCAGTGAACGGAACTCACCCTGAGCACCCAGGACCGACCCGCGATTCTACCGGAGCTGCTTCCAGGCCGCAGCGAATTGCGCGGCGATGAAGGCGTGGCCCGCGTTCGTCGGGTGCACGTCGAAGTCGAAACCGGACGTGTAGCCCAGCCGCTTGTCCACCAAGACCAGGCCCTCGCGCTCGAGGGACGGAGTGAACAGATCGACGATCACCACGTTCGACCCCGCCGGCACGTTGAGCGACGGGAGCACCCCGCGCAATGCCTGATCGAAGCCGCGCAGCGCGGCGTCCAGCACGCCATTCACGAACGGCTCGGCGTGCGGGATGCTGTAGTAGTTCGAGACGATAATCGTCACGTTCGACAGCCTCGAGCACGCCAGCCCGGTCGTCGGTTCGAGGACGGTCGATGCCACGAACGCCGTGCCGTTGTTCAGCAGACGGTTGATTCCTTCCCTGACGCGCAGGGCGATGCCGACGATATTGCTGTCGCCTCGCAGGAAATCATTCGCACCGACGGTGATGGTCACGACGGTCGGCCGCTGGCCAGGCGTGGCGCAGAGGAGCTGGGCGACCTGGTGATCCCGGAATTCCCAGCTGCGCCCGCCGCGCACGGCAAGGTTCGCAAAGTCCGTCGCCTGCTTCTGACCGAAGACCCCCTGTTCGTACAGCCGGTATGCATAGCCGTGGGTGACCGGCATGGCCCCTTCGCCGGCCGCCACGCTGTCGCCCATCGCGACGTAAGAGCCGGTCTTGGTGAAGTTGATCTGCGCGTCCGCGGCCGCGGGCGCCAGCGCCACCGACAACGCCGCCGCAACGATTGCCACTCGTGTCGTGCCGCCATCCTCTCGTCTCGTCGTGCAACGCGAGGGACCGCACGTCATGCGCAGTTCCAGGTTGCAGGCGGAGACTCCAGGGCGTGCTCACCTCGAGTCGTGACGGGCGTCTGAAATACTGTGAGGAAGGGTGAAATACGTGCGGCGTGCGGCGTGCGGCGTGCGACGTGCGGCTGACGGTGCGACGTGCCAGGTGCTACCGACGCACGTGGCACCTCGCACGTCGCACGTCCTTACAAGCCCGCCTTGAGCGAAAGCGACAGCGCCATCGCGGCCCAGTTGCTGGCGGCCGCCGAGATGAACTGGTCGCGGCCGTGCGGGAAGCCGGTCTCGAAGTGCGGCTGAATCGGCAGCGAGCGGGACTTGACGAACCACGAGCCGTCCGTCAGTTGTGACTGCAGCAGAAACTGCACGCCCCGTCGGTACGCCGCGTCGTTCGTTCGCAGGGTTCCGCTCTCCGCGAGCGCGACCAGGGCCTGCCCGGTGGCATACGCATCACTCTCGAGGGACGGAAGCTGCGCCCAGCCGCCGTCGGCCCGTTGCTGCGAAACCAACGCACGGGCGGCAGTCCTGATCTGATCCCCCGGACGCCTGCTCCAGTGCAGTCCCAGGAGCTGAAACACGCTTCCTTCGACGGTGCGCGGTGTGGCGCGCGCAATCCACCCGGCCGCGCGACGGATCGCCGGTTCATAGGACGCG
The DNA here is from genome assembly GCA_013694845.1 of Acidobacteriota bacterium. Taxonomy (GTDB): domain Bacteria; phylum Acidobacteriota; class Vicinamibacteria; order Vicinamibacterales; family 2-12-FULL-66-21; genus JACDCA01. The sequence goes on along the minus strand of JACDBQ010000644.1, from coordinate 6,577 downwards.
CGGTCGGCCGCCGGTGCATAAAGGTCGAGGGCACGCATCGACATCGCGGTCACCTGCAGTTCGTTCGACTCGATCGGCGGGCGATGCGCGAGCAGCCGCCAGCTGCCGTCCGCGGTCTGCTGCCCCTTGAGGAAACGCGCCATGGCGTCGGTCGCGGTGCTGGCGGGGTAGCGCTCCGCGGTGAGTCCAAGCAGGATGTAGCTGATCGTGTCGGCGTCCCCGGGAAACCCGATGCCCTGGAGCGCGCGATCACGCCAGACGGTGAGGTACTGGCCGACCGCCCGGGTCTGCTCGCGGGCAATCCGCTCGTCGACCGTCACGCCGCGCGTCCGCGCGGTCGCCACCGCCATCGCGGCGACCGAGTTGTGATGGCACGAAACGCACCCGGACTTCTGCAGGAACGTCTGATCGGCTCGCTGCAGCAGAGGCAGCGCGCGGGAAACGGCCTCCCTGGGTGAGGCCGCCGGCGCGAACGCCAGTGATGGTCGAGACGGCCGATCCGCCCTGGCACCCGCCTTGATGAGCAGCCGCGTGATCGAGGTATCCCCGCGCAGCTGCGCCATGCCGAGTGCGGTCTCACCGGTTGTGCTCGTGGCATTCACGTCAGCCCCGCGATCGAGCAGCATCTGGACGGCTGGCAGCGGCAGCTCGTCGGATGCAGCCGCCAGCATCAGCGGCGTCCGCCCTTGTGGATCACGGGCGTGCACGTCCGCCCCGTGCCCGACCATCAGGGGGGTGGCGAGGCCGGGTCCGTTCGGCGGAGCCGCAATGAACATCGCAATCGTCGCCGCGGGCGCAGGCAGTGCCTTAAGCGCCAGGTCGATGCATCCCTTGCACTGCGAACGCAGCGCGAAGGCGAGCGCCGGCACCGCGTCGGCGGCGAGATCCGCTCCGTTGTCCACGAGCAGGCGGAACATCGCCTCATCGCTGTTGTACGCCGCCAGGACCAGAGGTGAGACGTCGCCGAAGAGGCTCGGCCCACGCTCTCGCACCTTGGCGCCTCGCTCAATCAGCAGGCGTGCCACCGGCGCCGCCCCCGGCAAGCCCGCGGCAATCATCAGCGGCGTCCGACCGTCAGAGGATCGCGCGTGCACGTCGGCGCCACGATCCAGCAGAAGCTGCGTTTTCTCCAGACTGGGGACCGCCCACATCAACGGTGTCGCGGCAGCTTCGTCGGCGCTGTTCGGGTCGGCGCCTCGCTCGAGAAGCTGGCGGACCCGCGCCGCATCGCCATACAGGACGGCGTACATCAACGGGGTGGCGCCTCCTTCTCCATGGCGGTTGATGGCGTCGGGCGACTCGGTCAAGAGCGCGGCCACACGTGGCCCCTGGGTGGAACGGATCGCGTCCATCAGCCGCGAAGCACCGGAATCGGGGAGCGGCGCCGCGTATTCCCCTGAAAGCGCGTCCGGCCACGCCGCTCCCTCGTCGATCCATTGCCTGATGACCGCCACCTGCGACTTCGGCAAAGGACCCGTCGGCGGCATCTGCATGCCGAACGCATCACCGATCAGCCGCTGGAACAGACGACTGCCCTCGGCGTTGCCCGGCCCGATCACCGGGATGGTCCCGCCGCGCATCGCGTCCTTGCGGCGGTCGAGCCGGAAGCCGTTCTTCTGCTCGGTCGGCCCGTGACAGCCGTAGCACTGCTGGCGCAGGATCGGCTGCACGTCGCGCGCGAAGTCAACCGCGGAGGGCTGCTGGGCGTGAAAGGCCGGCGATGAAAGTACAGCCACACCTGCCGCACCAAGAGCGACGCCGAGACAACGCTGCCACATGGCTGACTCCTTCATTAGCTTTCGCCTTCCGCCTGAGAGCTGAGAGCTGAGACTACCCTACGGCTTCACCGGATTGCGGACCCAGCCGATCTGCTGATACATCGTCAGGAAGTCGAAGCAGTTCCACCCTTCGGTGAGCTTTCCATCCTGAACGCGGATGATCGTCATGCCGTAAAAGTCCACGGGAAAGCTCGTCGCGTCCTCACCGAAAGCCTTGCCGACATGCCGGCCCTTGACGCGGCAGTGCGCGGTGCAGTATTCGCCGTCCACCAGCGTTCGTTCCACGATGATCTCGAGATCACCGAGCGCTTCGCGAAACATGTGGAACACGGGCTTGAACGCGGCCGGGCCGACGGTAGGCCGGACCGCCTGGCCCACTCAGACCGAACACCGTGCCAGTCGGCGCCATGAGACGATCGATCGCCTCTTCGCGCCCCTCATCCGAGACTTCCTTGAACCACTGCCGGGTGACGACGTCGGGCGTTGTGGACATACTTGCTCCTCGTGACGGGGCGTGACGGGCAAGAAGTCTAACGCGGCCGGCCTGTAATCGCGTGGTCGTGCACACGATTTCTCACTATCGGCTGGAAGGAAAGTCGGGCGCGGCGGAATGGGCGTGGGCTACCGCGCCGTCGACACTCGCCTCGAGCGACCTGTGGCGATCAAGGTCCTGCGACCCGAAGCGACGACTGACGTCGACCGGCGGAGGCGGTTCATCCAGGAGGCACGGGCCGCCTCCGCTCTCAATCACTCCCACACCGTCACAATCTATGAAGTCGACGAGCACGAGGGAACGACCTTCATGGCGATGGAGCTGGTCGACGGAATGCCGCTCGACCAGTTGATCGCCGCCGGGCCTCTTCCCATTCGGTCTGCCCTGTTGTACGCCTCGCAGATTTCGTCGGCGCTGGAAGCGGCGCACGCCGCGGGCAGCATCCATCGCGACATCAAGCCGGCCAACATCGTCATCTGCGGCGTCACCGCGGACGGTCTAGTCAGGCGCGCCGGCGGCCATCGTCTTGGTGGCGCTCGCCGGGTTTGGCATTTGGCAAACCGTCCAGATGCGACGAGCGCGCTGGGCGCGGCTCGAAGCGATCCCGGAGATCGAGCGGTTGAATCTCAGCGGGCGAACCATGTACGCGGTCCGTCTGGCGCGGGATGCGGAGCGGTATGCTCCCGAAGAAGTCGCACAGCTCCGGATCGGCTGGTTGAGTTTCGGTCTCGTCACGGATCCCGCTGGGGCGCAGATCGAAGCAAGAAACTACAACGACATGGCGGCCCCCTGGGAACCACTTGGTCTTTCGCCGGTCCACACCAGGCTGCCGTTCGGCTACTACCGCGTCCGCGTCACGAAACCCGGCTAGCGACGCTGGAAGTGAGTGCCTTTGAAGGGCGCGCGCCGGTCAGGCTCATCGACGAATCGTCGGTGACGCCGGGAATGGCCTCCGTGCCCGCCGGCGAGGTTGTCAAACGGCATCGCTCCGACGGTTACGATCCCGGACTTCTGGATCGATAAAGTCGAAGTCACGAACGCCGAGTTCAAGCGCTTCGTGGATGCGGCGGGTATCGCGATCCGAAGTACTGGAAAACTCCGTTCCGTGACGGGGGATCGGGTGCTGCCGTTCGGTGAAGCCGTGGCCAAGTTCCGAGATACGACCGGGCAGCCCGGACCGTCCACGTGGGAACCCGGCAGCTACCCAGACGGCCAGGATGCGCACCGGTCGGGGGTCTCAGCTGGTTCGAGGCGGCCGCCTATGCGGAGTTCGCGGGCAAGGGTCTTCCGTCGCCACTGGTTCCGTGCGGCGGGGACCGAGGAGCTGTACTCCGACATCCTGCAATTGAGTCACTTCGACGGAAAAGGATTCGTCACGGTCGGCAAACGCGCGGGGCCCGGGCCGTGGGGCACGCTCGACATGGCGGGCAACGTGAAGGAATGGTGCCTCAACGAAACGCCCGATCGCGGGCTCCGGTAGATTCTGGGCGGTGGGTGGAACGAGCCCCGCTACCGGGTCGCGGAAGAAGACGCCCGGAATCCGAGGGACCGTCGGGACACGTTCGGCATGCGGCTCGTGAAAAGTCTCGGGCCGACGGATCACGCAGCGATCCCCGTCGGCCAGGTGATGCCGGACCCGAGCACCATCGTACCCGTCTCCGAGGAGCTGTTCGAGATTTGCCGCCGGTCCTATTCGTACGATCGAACGCCGCTCGCGTCGCAGGTAGACGCGGTCGATGACAGCTCGCCGTTCTGACGCAAAGGAAAGGTCAGCTTTTCCGCGGCTTACGGGAATGAACGCGTCCCGGCGTACCTGTTCCTGCCGAAGAATGTCGCGCCGCCGTATCAGACAGTATCAGACCGTTGTTTTTTCCACGGCCTACGCACGACAGGTCCCATCTAGTGGAAGTCTCGACCTCGGGACGTTCGAATTCCTCATCCGCAGCGGGCGCGCGGTGCTCTATCGGGTTTAGCAGGGGACGTTCGCGCGGCGCGGCAACGTTCAGCCGGGCCGCACCGGCGCGCGCGAATGAACATCCACTGGGGAAAGGACTTCCTCCGCGCCGTCGATTACCTGCAGACGCGTCAGGACGTCGACATGGAGCGGCTCGCCTCCTACAGCCTGAGCATGGGAGCGTCTCTCGGGCCGATCCCGGTGGCGTTGGAACCGCGGATCAAGGTGGCGGTGTTTGCGTCAGGTGGGCTGAGGCACGACAAGGATCCCGAGGTGCAGGCGGCCAACTTCGCGCCGCGCGTCACCATCCCGGTGCTGGTGATCCACGGGAAGGACGACTTCGGTGTGTCGGCCGCGAGCAGAAGCGGTATGTGGAGCTACTCGGCACGCCGGCCTCCCGCAAGAAGCCGATTGTCCTCGACGGCGGGCACGTGCCGCAGGACGTCCGCGGCCTGTTCCGCGAAGTGCTGGCGTGGTACGACGGCTACCTGGGTCCAGTGAAGAAGTAGCTCCTGGGCGGAAGTCTCTCCTTTGCGAAGTCGGGGGTCAGATCTCGATTTTTCGACGGCTCGACAGGAAATCGGGCCGAGCTTTCGAAAAATCGATATCTGACCCCACCAGAGCCGATGATCGCCGCCGCCTCCCGTTCCGCTCGCGCCGCCTCCCGGCGAGAATCAACGGACGCGCGAAGAGCTTTGATCGCCCCGCCAAGGGACATTCGCCGATTGACGACTCTCAGTTTCAGCGTAGCGAACGGAATGTCCAGGTTGGTTGAGGCGTTCAGGGCCGCCACAAACTGCTCGAGCGAACGGAACCCCAACGCTGCCGACATCAGGTCGAAGCCCGGCGGCAGCCGCCCGTCCAACCTGCTCGCCAGAGCGGTGTCGAGGCGAAGTCTTTCCTGAACGGGTGAGAGTGGCCCACTTCCCGGGGGACGGATGTGGGTCATCTTCGGCTTCGGCGCGTCGGGGGCTGGCACCTTGGGAACCGGCTTTTCCACCTGGGGTGTTCTCCCCGGCGGCGGAGTGACGGGCGCTGTAGTCTCGCGGGCCGCAACGTCACTGGCGACCGCGGCCGCGACCAATGCCGCGACGCTCAACATCACCATTGCACATCTCATAGACCGTCCTCCTGTTCTTGGCCACGGGGCGAGTCCGCAATTTCAATACCAACCTGGCCCGTCGGCGCCCCTGTCGCCTTCAGTCTCGCGGCCGACCCGGGGCAAACGAAGGCGTTGGGCAACCCGTGATACCTTGCGTGCTCGATGAAACCTTGGACACGTTCACTGATTCCAGCCGCGCTTACCGCCGCGACTATTTCGGCGCTCTCGATCGGTGTCGGTGCCTTCGGCGAGGCCGGTCACCGAGTCGTCGGTACGCTCGCAGAGTTGCACCTCAAGAACACGCGTGCGCTGGCAGAGGTCCGGCGCATTCTCCGTCCGAATGAGACCCTGGCCGCCGCGGCCGTCTGGCCTGACACCATCAAGGATGCACTTTACGAGGACGGGGAGACTGCGCTCTTCAGGCTCAACCATCCGGCGCATGACACGTACCACTATGCCAACCTGCCTTTCCAGTCGGAGAGGTACGGACTCGACGTACCTGGTGCCCGCCCGGCGGACGTCGTCCAGATGGCGCGCGAGTGCATCCGCGTGCTGCGTAAGGGGAAGGGCCTCTTCACCCAGCGCGAAGCGCTCCGGCTGCTGGTGCACTTCACCGGTGACATGCACCAGCCTCTGCACGTGGGCAACGCGTTCGTCTCGGCGGGAGCACCGTTGCAGTTCATCGTGCCGCAGGGTCCCACCGGGTGGAGGACGACGTTAGGCGGCAACTCGCTGGTGTATGGCCCGGAGAACCGGTTCAACATGCACTCGTACTGGGACTCGCACGCGGTGAATATCACCATGCAGCAGGACGACGTCGCCGCTTTTGCGGCGCGCCTGATGACGGCGGTCACGGTGCGCCCGGAGTGGACGGCGCAAGGTGATGTCGATGGATGGCCGGGGCAATGGGCCACCGAAGGACTGGCGCGGGCAAAGGTTATCCACCAGGGCTTGACGGTGATCTCGTACCTGGGGCCGGATGATGCGAAACGCACCGCGCATCGTTGGTTGATCGCGCAACCTCCCGGGTACGACGAGATGGCGCGCCCGATCGTCCGGGACCAGCTCGCCGCCGGAGGGTACCGCCTCGCCGCCGTCCTTCGAGCGATCTGGCCGTAGCCGCGTACTACTTTGTTAGATCCGTAGGGAGATTTCCCTGAGTTTCAGCATGGTATCCAAATAGTGCGGATGCGTGACGAAGAAATGGGCGGTGAGAATCTCGGTGATCACCGCGCGCGTGAGGGGCAGTG
>JACDBQ010000643.1 GCA_013694845.1 Acidobacteriota bacterium | reverse complement strand
CACTGCCCCTCACGCGCGCGGTGATCACCGAGATTCTCACCGCCCATTTCTTCGTCACGCATCCGCACTATTTGGATACCATGCTGAAACTCAGGGAAATCTCCCTACGGATCTAACAAAGTAGTACTAGGAGCGTGTCCGAGTAATCGGTTTTCGCGAAACCGAGCTTCGAAAACGTTAGGAAAATCGCGCGTCGCGATCGTGAAAACGGTCGATTTTGCCGTTACTCGGACACGCTCCTAGTCCTCGCCGCGGAACTGGAGTGCTTCGGCCAGGTGCTCGGATCCGATTCCTTCTGAACCAGCGAGATCCCCGATCGTCCGCGCCACGCGCAGCACGCGGTCGTGCCCTCGTGCCGTCAGCGACAGCTTCGTCAAGGCCGTGTCGAGCAGGCGCCGTGCGTCTGCATCGAGCTGCGTCGCGCCGCGGAGCTTCCGGCCGTGGAGCGTCGCGTTGAGGAGACCGCCCCGAGCCATCTGTCGATCCCGCGCCGAGACGACGCGCTGACGGACGCCGGCCGACGGCTCGCCGCCGTGCGCCGCACTCAGCTCGCGCGCCGGCATCGCGGCGACTGCGACGGTCAGGTCGATGCGGTCCCTGAGCGGGCCCGATAATCGCGTCGCATATCGCGCAATCTGTTGTGCCGTGCACTTGCACGCGCGGACCCCGTCGCCGAAATACCCGCACGGACACGGGTTCATGGCACCGACCAGCATGAAGCCCGCTGGGAAGGTGCAGGTTCGAGCGGCACGCGCGATCCGGACGCATCCTTCCTCGATCGGCTGTCGCAACACCTCCAGGACGTGACGGCTGAACTCTGCCATCTCGTCCAGAAAGAGCACCCCGCGATGCGCGAGACTGATTTCTCCCGGCCGCGGCTGCGCGCCACCACCGACGAGCGCCACGTCGGAGATCGTATGATGCGGCGCCCTGAACGGCCGCTGGCTCACGAGGCCGCCTCCGGGGGTCAGCAGACCCGCCGCCGAGTGAATCGACGTGACTTCGAGCGCCTCGTCGAAGCTCAGCGCCGGCAGGATGCCTGAGATGCGCCGGGCCATCATTGTCTTGCCGGCGCCGGGGGGCCCGACCATCAGGGTGTTGTGGCCGCCCGCCGCCGCAATCTCGAGGGCACGCCGGGCCATCGACTGGCCGTGGACGTCAGCGAAATCCCCATTGACCGATTCCGCCATCCTCGGAACCGATCGTGGTGGTGGCTCGGCTGACGCCGCAAAGGCGTCGGGATCGTTCAGTGCCCGGACCGCTTCGTTGAGCGATCGGACGCTGAACAGGCGGAGGCCGCGCACCACGGCGGCTTCCGCGTGGTTGAGCCGTGGCAGCAACAGGGCGGCGACGCGATCACGCCTCGCAGCCGCCGCGATCGGCAGGACCCCGCGCGCGCTCTGTATCCCCCCATCGAGCGAGAGCTCTCCAATCACGAGTACGTCTTCGATGTGTCGCCGCGTCACGCAGCCGGACGCGGCGAGCACGCCCAGCGCTATCGGTAGATCGAAGGAGGAGCCGGCTTTGCGGATGTCGGCGGGTGCAAGGTTCACGGTGATCCGTTGCGAGGGAAAGTCGAACCCGGAGTTGCGGATGGCGCTTCGGACCCGGTCGCGGCTCTCGCGGACGGAGGCATCCGGCAGGCCCACCATGTTGAAGCAGGGCAGACCGAGTGAAACGTCCACTTCGACCTGCACGCCGCAGGCCTCGATGCCGAAGACGGCCGCGGTTCGCATGCAGGCCAGCATGCTTCCGGTCGTGCAAACCGCGACGCCTTCGAGAATGCGTTGATTTCGTGGACCACGGGGCGGGGACGTCGCAGGATGGGCCGTCCGTCACACGCTTGAATGTCGCAGTGCCTGCGTACCGGCGCGGACCCGCGCCGATCACGCTAGCGTTTCTTGACCACCAGGCGTGTCCCCGCCGAGATGCGGTTGCCGCGCAGGCGGTTCCAGCTCTTGATCTTGTCGACCGATGTATTGAAGAGTCGAGCGATCTTGGACAGGGTGTCGCCGCGCTGAACCTTGTAATAGGTCGCCGAGTTGGAGGTCGACGCCCGCAGGCTATCGGGGACTGACCCCGTGCCGCTGAGCGGCCGTGACGCCGCAACCGCCGGTGCGGCGCGCTCGGTCCGGGTAGCCAGGAGCGTGGCGGGAGCCCGAGGGATGATCAGATCCCGGCCGACCGGCACCCGCGCGCGCGTGCTCAGGTTATTCGCCGCCGCAAGCTCGGTCTTGCTGACCCGCAGCTTCCGGGCGATCGTGATCAGCGTTTCGCCGCGTCGGACCGTGTGCCATTTCAGCGTCGTCAGGTCGTCTGACGTGGCGGCTGCGAGCCGGGTACGGAACTGTTCGCCGGTGCCTGCGGGCACCTTCACCTCGTAGTCCGGATACCGGACCGGGGTGGTCCAGCGGCGAAGTTCCGGATTCAGCGCCTGGATTTCATCGACCGACGTGCCCGTCCATTCAGCCACGCGACGAAGGTCGATCGCGCGCTGAATCGACACCTTCTCGTAGGCCACCGGCTCCGCCGAGGCCACCTCGAATCCATACTGCACCGGGTTGCGGCCGATGATCATCCCGGCAAGGATGAGCGGCACGTATTCGCGGGTCTCTTTCGGAAGAAACTTCTGCGTTTCGGACAGGTCCCAGAAATCATCCTTGCCGGCACGCTTCATCGCGCGCTGGACCCGCCCCTGGCCGCCGTTGTAGGCCGCGAGCACCAGGTGCCAGTCGTTGTCGAAGAGCCGCGCCAGCATTTTCAGATACTTGGCTGCCGCCACGGTCGACTTCTCGAAATCGGATCGCTCGTCGATGAACCAGTCGGTTTTCAGACCATGGTCCTTCGCGGTCGGGATCATGAACTGCCAGGGGCCCTTGGCGCTGGCTTTTGAGAGTGCGTTGGTCTTGAAGCCGCTCTCGATGATCGGAATGAACGCGAGGTCCAGCGGCAGGCCTTCTGCCCGGAAGACGTTCTGAATCATCGGCAGGTAATTCGCGCCGCGGGCGAGACTCTCCTGCACGTAATCCCGCAGCCGCCCCTGGAGCAGTTCGACCGCCGACAGGACCCGGCTGTTCTGCGGGATGTCGATGTCGTGCGCCGTCCGCGCGAGGTCGTCTTTCACCGCGGCTGTCGTTTCGGCGTCGGCCGGCGGCTTGGCGAAGGTGGCGATCTTGAGCAGTTCGTCGATCGACGCCGGTTCGTATTTCTTCTCGGCGAACCCGTCTCCCTGCGCGAGGGCGGTGACCTCGTGTGCGTTGACCCGATCGATCAGCCGGTCGAAATGTTCGCGCATCCTGGCATCCGTCCGGGCGCCATACGGCGATTCGAGCAGGACGTCGACGGCCCGATCGAACTCGGTCCGAGCCCGGTCCAGGTGACCGAGTCTCAGCTCCCGCTCACCGGCCTCGAAATGCTTCTGCGAGGTGGCGATCAACGCGGTTACAGGATCAGGGGCCGGCGGGGCGGCCAGCGCGGGATCGAGCTGGACCGGGCGCTCAACCGGGATCGTCGCGGCGATGGGGGTCTGTGGCTTCGAATTTCCGGCACAGGCGGCGGACGTCGTAACAGCAACGGCCGCCATCAGGGGCAGCCAGACTCTTGAGCTCATTGTGGCGCTCCCAAGGCAAACACACGACGCATGCCGGCTCGGCTTAGCGATGCGAGTGCCCTGTTGAGGTCGTTCGCCTGCAGACTGCCATCAGGCGAATCCTTGGATCCGTGGACGTCGGATCGTTAACAATTGCTGGGGCAGGTAGAATACCACCCCGGCTGGCTTAGGTCAACTAACTCCAATCCGCTCAACGGTAACGGGTAGTGCCTGTCGTTCAAACCTTGAGGCCGGTCTGGATCAGTGCGTGATGCTGTTCCCCGAGATCACGCGCAGCCGGGGTCACGATCGTGCGCTCTCCAATGAGGATCTTTCGGCCCTGTCGGACTGCCTGCCGCACATCGTCCTCGCAGACGAAGTCCGCCGCTTTTTCGACGGCTGGCGCCCGATCGAGTGGTTCCTGCGGGCGGGTGACCGCCGGAATCTCGACGGGTGCCGCCACCCCTCTCGGCGGCGGGGGCGTCGGAGGGGTGTACCCGCGTGAAGAAAGAAACTGGTCGATCCGCCGCGCCAGAGACTCCGCCGCGATCCCGGTCGGTCGCGGCACGTCGGGAGCCTTGGGCAGTCCAGGCACCTGCGCGGCTGTGGCGGCGTCCGGGAGCCGGTCCGTGCGAAGGGGTGCGGGGCTGGTCTCGTAGGCCAGACGTTTGATGTTCAGCAGGTGCCTGGGCGAGATGTTGTCGGAAGTGATGTTGCCCCCCCAGCCGCCGCATCCCAGCGTCATCGACGGGTCCAGGCTCGTCGTCAGGCCGATGGATCCGAGGGTGGTGGGCGTGTTGACCACGATCCGGAAGGCGGGCTTTTTCAGGCCGAACTGCAGGATCACGTCTTCGTTCCGCGAATGGATCGACATGGTATGACCCATGCCGCCGTATCTCAGGATCTGCTTGCAGCGTTCACATCCTTCGTTCCAGTCGTTCACAACGTAGAAGGACAGGACGGGACAGAGCTTTTCGATCGACAGTGGATAATCGCGGCCGACTCCCGTCAGCTCGGCGATCAGCACACGAGTCCCCGGCGGTACAGCGATCCCGACCTTATCAGCGATGAAGGTGGCGGGCTTGCCGACAAACGCCGGGTTCGGTAGTCGTTGAGGAGTGACGAGAGCCGTGCCGAGAGTGTGAATCTCGGCCGCGGACAGGAAATACGCACCGTTGGCAACGAACTGGCGCTTGACCTCGTCTACCAGCGGCGCGTCGACCACGACCGAATTCTCTGACGAGCACAGCAGTCCGTTGTCGAACGTCTTTCCAGTCACGACATCGCGAACGGCCTTCACCACGTCGGCGCTGCGCTCGATGTAGGCGGGAGCGTTCCCCGGGCCGACTCCATAGGCAGGCTTGCCCGCGCTGTAGGCCGCCCGCACCAGCCCCATCCCGCCGGTGGCGAGTATGACAGCGGTTTCCCGGGCTTTCATCAGTTCCTGCGTCCCCTCCAGGGTCACCTGCGTCATCCAGTTGATCGCCCCATCGGGGGCGCCGGCCTTGCGCGCCGCTTCGTGCATGATCTCGGCCGACCTGGTGATGCAGCGAACCGCCGAAGGATGCGGACTGATGACGATGGGGCAGCGTGCCTTCATCGAGATCAGGATCTTGTAGATGGCGGTGGACGTGGGGTTGGTCGTTGGAACGATCGCCGCGACGACCCCGAAAGGCTCCGCGATCTCCACGATCTTGCGGTCTTCGATCCGGGCCACGACGCCGACCGTCTTCATCGGTTTGATGAAGTTGTAAATCTTCTGCGAGGCGAAGAGATTCTTCTGGACCTTGTCGGCGACGACGCCGTAGCCGGTCTCTTCGCAGGCCAGGCGCGCGAGCGCTTCCGCCTGGGGTGTGACGGCAGCCGCCATCGCGTCGACGATGCCATCGATCTGCTGCTGGGAGTAATCCGCCAGGATCGGCGCGGCCGCTTTCGCGCGGCGCGCGAGCGCCCGCGCCTCGGCGATCGAGGCGAGGTCGCGATCGTTCGAGGCCGCGGACTGTGCCATGTGCCGGCGGACCCGCTACGACGCCTTCGCGTCCTTGATTTTCGGAAGGATCTTCTCGACCTCTTGGTGCGGCCTGGCGATGACGTGAACCGAGACGAGCTCACCGACGCGACGCGCGGCGGCTGCGCCCGCATCGGTCGCGGCTTTCACCGCGCCCACGTCGCCGCGCACCATCACGGTCACGAAACCCGCGCCGATATATTCCTTGCCGATCAGGACGACGTTGGCAGCCTTGACCATGGCGTCAGCCGCTTCGATCGAGCCGATAAGACCCTTGGTCTCGACCATTCCCAGCGCTTCGAGTGTCATTGTTGGTTCGAAAACTACCATATTGCGGTGGGTCCAACAACTGCGGTACGATTTCCTGCCTCATGAAGATTCCGGCTCAGCTCGTCGTGTGCGGGATGCTTGTCGTCACCGCTGGGTGCAGCCGCACGGAACCGGCGTCCGCCCCCGTCGCGACGCCGACCGTCACGCTCAGCAAGGATCGGGCGGCCCTCGGCAGTCCGCTCACGATCACGTACAAGTTCGACGTCGCGCAGAACGCGAGCATCGATGGCGACTACGTGGTGTTCGTCCACGTCCTCACGTCGGATGGCGAGAAGATGTGGCAGGACGACCACGTGCCTCCCACGCCGACGTCCAGGTGGAAGCCCGGTCAGACCGTCGAGTACACCCGCACGGTGTTCGTGGAGAACTATCCGTACATCGGCGAAGCGACGATCAGGCTCGGGCTGTACAACCCCGCCGGGAAGCGTTTGCCGCTGAACGGCACCGAGGCCTCGCATCAGGAATACGTTGTCGGCAAGCTGAACCTCGTGCCGGAGGCGGAAAACATTTTCCTTCTCTATAAGGACGGCTGGCACCCGGCGGAAGTCGATGCCAGTAACCCGCTGGCTGAATGGCAGTGGACCAAGAAAACCGCCTCGATTTCGTTCCGCAATCCGAAGCGGGATGCGGTGTTCTATCTTGAATGGGACGCCAGAACCGACTTGTTCACCCCTCCCCAGCAGGTCATCGTCAAGGTCGCAGGCCAGCCGGTCGGGACGTTTGCAGCCGATTCGAAAGATCGCACCCTTCGAACGTTCCCGATCACCGCCGCCCAGCTGGGTTCGGGCGATATGGCGGAAGTCCGTCTCGAGGTCGACAGGACCTTCACTGGAGCCGCCGCAGATCCCCGCGAACTTGGCATTCGGGTCTATAACGCGTTCGTGGATCCCAGGTAGGTAGTACCTCTCGCCCTCCAGCCTGCCATGGCAATTGCTACATCTCGACGGCACCTCCCGACAAGCTCGACTGTAGCGTTTCTGGACACAGAGGGGCTGCAAATGGTAGGATGCCCCATCGCATGAATTTCAGGAGAACTCTGGTCGTCTCTTCGTGCTGCTTTGCCTTCGCCGGGATCGCCTCCCCAGTGTCGGCCGAGATCGTATTTTTGACATCGAACCGCACCCTGTCGATAAAGTCTCACCGGATTGATGGCGACTCGATCGTCCTGACGCTGCGCGGCGGTGGGGAAGTCACCTGCGACAAGTCGCTGATCGAGAAAATCGTTCCGGACGAAGTGCCGTACGTCGAACCGAAAGGGGACGTGACTTCGGTAGAGAGCCAGTCGGCCGCCGTTCAGTCGGTCGACCCGGCTGTTCTCGAGCAAACCCCTTATGGCGAGGTGATCGCGGCGGTCTCGGAGGCGCACGGCGTCAATCCGCTGCTGGTGCGCGCCCTCATCCAGGTCGAGTCGAATTATCGTCCCAAAGCTCGCTCGAACCGCGGTGCGATGGGCCTGATGCAGCTGATGCCGGCAACGGCGAGAGAATACAAGGTCGGCAACCCTTATGACCCCAAGGCCAACATCGCCGCCGGGGTGCGACACCTGAAGGGGTTGATCGACCGCTGGGGTGTCACGGTCGCCCTCGCGGCCTACAACGCCGGCGAGGGCGCTGTGAAGAAGTTCAACGGCATTCCCCCCTATCGGGAGACGCGGAATTACGTCGCCAAGATCATGTCGCTCGCCGGAGGCCAGTAGCTTTCGAGGTTGGCGCCGGCTCGCAACCGGCAGATGTAATGGATGTAAAAAGGGGCCCGTCATCGAGATGGGCCCCTTTTTGTGTCAGCCGTATTCTTCGAATCACTGTCTAACCTCTAGCAGGACGGCCCTTTGGGCCGCTTCGCCTGATGTATAATTCGCAGGTCCACGCCGTTAATGTCCATGCTGACAAGGTTTTGCGCCGGGCAGACGTGCCCGCCACGGTAAACGATGGAATTTCGCTGCAGGCTCGGCACCGCGGGCGGCGACGTCGTCGAGGGTATCTACGTCGCCGACAACGAGGCGCGGCTTCGGCGTGAGCTCGAGGACAAAGGCCTGTACATACTGGCGATCCAGCGCGCCGGCGCGCTCGGGCTCGGCTCGCTCGCGCTGCCGCAGCGCCGCAGGGTCGCCACCCGCGAGTTTCTCGTGTTCAACCAGGAGTTGGCGACACTCCTCAAGGCCGGGATGCCGCTGGTCCAGTCACTCGACATCCTGCGCCGCCGGGTGTCCAATCCGGTGTTCAAGTCCGTAATGGACGACGTTCACGAGAGAGTCCGAAGCGGCAGCTCGCTGTCGGAAGCGTTCGAATCGCACGGCGGCATGTTTCCCGGGGTCTATACCGCCTCTCTCCTCGCAGGCGAGAAAAGCGGCAGCCTCGAGCAGGTCATCCGCCGCTACGTGGCCTACGTCAAGGTCGTGTCGGGAGTGAAGCGGAAGACGATCTCCGCGCTGGTCTATCCAGTGATTCTCCTGGTCCTGTCGCTGATCGTCGTCGGGATCATCGTGATCAGGGTGGTACCCGAGTTCGGCGCGTTCTACGACCAGTTCGGGGCCCGGCTGCCGTTGTCGACGCGGATCATCGTTGCCGTTTCGAATTTCGCCGGCTCGTATTTCCTGGTGCTCATGCTGTCGATTGCCGGGGCGGCATTCGGCTTCTGGGCATGGTTGAAAAGCCCGGGCAGCCGGGTGAGTTTCGACCGATGGATTCTGCGGATGCCGATGCTCGGCTCGATCGCGCAGAAGTTTTCGACGTCGCAGGCGGCGCGCACGCTGGCGACGCTGCTCGGCGGCGGCATTCCGCTCGTGAACGCGATCGACGTGTCCGCTCGTTCGATCCAGAATCATTACATTGCGCGCGAACTGCAGAGTGCGGCGCAGCAGGTGCGGGAAGGGCGGGCCCTCGCGGCGGCCATGAACGACAGCGGGGCATTTCCGGACGTGGCGATCAAGATGGTGGAGGTTGGTGAACAGACCGGCGCGCTGCAGGAGATGCTCAACAGTCTGGCCGACTTCTACGACGAGGAGATCGAGACGAATCTCGGGCGCTTCATCACGATCATCGAGCCGGCGCTCCTGGTGATCATGGGTATTGTCATCGCCGGGCTGCTGCTGTCGTTGTACATGCCGCTGTTCCAGCTTTCGAACGCACTGGGCTAATGGCGAACGGAAAATCTCCATCGGCGGCGGACCCCACGGCAGAGGAGCTCTACGTCGGCGCGACGGAAGCGTCGGCCGTCGAAAAGGCTGCCGAGATCTCCCGCGCACACGGCCTCGCCGAACGGTATCGCCTGCCGTTCATCGACCTCTCGCAATCGAGCATCGATCACGAGTTGTTCCGCGCTCTCCCGGCGGACCTGATGTTGCGCTACGGCTTCGTACCGTATCGGCGCGAGGGACAGACCCTCGTCATCGTGGTGTCGGACCCGACCGACCTGCCGATGATCGATGAGCTCGCCGTCCTGCTCGGTATGCCGATCAAGGTCACGGTCGGCACGGCGTCGGCGATCCAGTCGATGCTGAAGAAGAGCGAGAGCTCCACGCGCGTCCTGGAAGAGGCAACCGAGAGCTTCCAGCTCCAGATCCTCCGGGAAGACGAATCCGGTGACGATCAGCTCACCGTCGACAAGCTGACCGCCGATCAGAGTCCGGTCATCCGGCTGGTCGATACGACGATCTACAGCGCGATCCAACGACGGGCGAGTGACATCCACATCGAGACGCAGGACGACGCCGTTTACGTGAAGTACCGGATCGATGGCGTGCTCCAGCCGGCCATGCGGCCGATCGACAAGCGATTCCACAGCACGATCATTTCGCGAATCAAAGTCATGGCGGAGCTCGACATCGCCGAGAAGCGCGTCCCGCAGGACGGCCGCTTCAAGCTGCGTCTGCCCGGCAAGACGATCGACTTCCGCGTGTCGATCATGCCCAGCGTGCATGGTGAGGATTCGGTCATCCGCATTCTCGACAAGGAGTCGATTAGCGAGCAGTTCCGCGAACTGCGCCTCGACATCCTCGGTTTCCCGGAAGACGAGCTTCGCCGCTTCCGCAAGTACATCGCGGAACCGTATGGCATGGTGCTGGTCACGGGCCCGACGGGATCCGGCAAGACGACCACGCTTTACGGAGCGCTGTCGGAGATCAAGTCGGTCGAGGACAAGATCATCACGATCGAGGACCCGGTCGAGTACCAGTTGAAGGGGATCACGCAGATCCCGATCAACGAAAAGAAGGGGCTCACTTTCGCGCGCGGCCTGAGGTCCATCCTGCGGCACGACCCCGACAAGATCATGGTCGGCGAGATCCGCGACCCCGAAACCGCGCAGATCGCGATCCAGTCGGCACTGACCGGACACCTGGTCTTCACCACCGTCCACGCGAACAACGTTCTCGACGTGCTGGGGCGGTTCCTGAACATGGGGGTCGAGCCGTACCAGTTCGTCTCGGCCTTGAACTGCGTGCTTGCGCAACGGCTGGTGCGGAAGATCTGCGACTACTGCAAACGGCACGCGACGGTCACCCGGGCGCAGCTCGAAGAGTCGGCGCTGGACCCGACGCTCGAACGCAGCGACCTGTTCTTCGAGGGGGCCGGCTGCATGGAGTGCGGGGGGACGGGTTTCAAGGGTCGGATCGCCATCTGCGAGCTGCTCGACCTCACCGATTCCATTCGCGAATTGATTCTCGCCAGACGGCCGACGGCCGAGATCAAGAAGGCGGCGCGCGACGAGGGCATGCGCTTCCTTCGCGAGTCGGCGGTCGAGCAGATGCTCAAGGGTGTCACGACCTTGCGTGAGATCAACAAGGTGACGTTCGTCGAATGAGCGATTCAAATCCGTCCTCGTTCGGCGGCTGGTTCGCCAGCCCGCCGCCTCCGGCCGCGGTCGAGATCTCCGCGCGGCGGGTCAGTGTGGTCGCGATGTCGACCCGCACGATCACCGCCCAGTCGAGTGAAGACTTGCCGGCCGGTGTGGTGACTCCGGTCATGAACGGCGTCAATGTTCACGATCCGGCGGCGCTCGCGGGCGCGATCCGGAGCGCGGTCGAACGCATCAGCCCGAAACCGCGCCGCGTCGCGCTGATCCTGCCCGATTCGGTCGCCAAGGTCTCCCTGCTGCGCTTCGAGAAAGTGCCGGCCCGCACGCCGGACCTCGAGAAGCTCGTGCGATGGCAGATGCGCAAAGCAGTGCCCTTCCGGATCGAGGAGGCCCAGGTGTCATGGGTGGAAGGCGTCGAGCTCGAAGGCGGGGGGCGCGAGTACCTCGTGCTCGTTGCGCGCCGCGAGCTCGTCGAAAGCTATGAAGCCGCCTGTGAGGCGGCCGGCGTTCAGGCGGGGATCGTGGACATCGCGTCGATCAATCTGGTGAACGCCGTCCTCGCGACCAACCCCGGAGCCTCGGCCGGCGACTGGCTTCTGGTCTACGTGGTACCGGAGTTCGCGACGATGATGATCGTCCGGCAGGGCCGCGTCATCTTCTATCGCAACCGTCCGTCCGACGGCGCCCCGTCTGACATGGGTGACCTGGTCCACCAGACGGCCATGTATTTCGAGGACCGTCTTCGGGGCTCCGTTTTCAGCCGGGTCGTTCTGGCCGGAGGGTCGGCGTCCGGCGGAGACGCGGAGGGCCTGCGCCGCCAGATCGAGGAACGCCTTGGCGTCCGCGTTGAGCCGCTCGACGTCAGGGGCGCTGTCACGTGGCGCGACCGGATCGGGGTGAGCCCTGACCTGCTGGACGTCATCGCCCCGGCGGTCGGCGTGTTGCTTCGCGACCGCCCGGCCGCTGGCGGTGGGGAGCGGGTGGCCTGATGCTCCGCACAAACCTATCCACGCGGCCCTTCTATAACGATCGCGCCATTCATCTCGGGATTGCCCTTGCGGCCGTCCTGGTCTCGGCGCTCACGATCTGGAACGTCGTGCGGGTCGTCACGCTGTCACGTCAGAATACCGAGCTCGCGACCAAGGTCAACAGCGATCATGCCGAGGCGGAACAGCTGACCCGCATGGCCGACGACATTCGCCGCGAGATCAACAAGGACGAACTGCTGCTCGTCGTCGAGTCGGCCCGCGAGGCCAATGCCCTCATCGACCAGCGGACTTTTTCGTGGACGGCGTTTTTCAACCGGCTCGAATCGACGATGCCGCCGGACGTGATGCTGACCTCGGTCCGGCCCGCCGTGAAGGCCGGGGTGACCCGCGTCACCATGACGGTGCTCGGCCGCCGCGCGGAAGACGTGGACGAGTTCAGCGAGAAGCTCGAGGCGAGCGGCGCCTTCGAGGATGTCGTCCCGGCCCAGCAGGACCGCACCACCGAAGGCCTGTACCGGGTCGTGCTCGAGTGCATCTACACCGGCCTCGAGGAGGCGCCCCCCGCGCCTGAACCGGTCGCCAAGCCGACGCCCCGGCCAACGCCGGGAGGCGCGCTGTGACGACCCTTCGACGGATCTTGAGCGAGAAGCGGCGCCTCATCTGGCCGCTGGTGGTGGTGCTCGTCGCCAATGCCGCCGTGTTCGCTCTTGTGGTCTATCCACTCGCGCGCAAGGTGGCTCTCGGCGAGCAGGACGCCGATGTCGCGATGATGGCGTTGACCAATGCGCGGCGGGATCACGCGAACGCCCGCGCCACCGTGACCGGCAAGGCGCAGGCGGACACGGAGCTTCAGACGTTTTACGGCGACGTCCTCCCGCCGGACCTCAGCGGGGCTCGTCGGATCACCTACCTGCCGATCGATCGCCTCGCGCGCGAGGCGAGTCTTCGGGTCGAGCGTCAGACGTTCGACACCGCGGCGATCCGCGACAGCGATCTCGCGCGATGCACCCTGACCGCGGTCCTCACCGGCGAGTACCGAGAGATCCGGCGTTTCATTCATCAGCTCGAAACCCGTCCGGAGTTCATCGTCATCGAAAACGTGAACCTGGCGCAGAATGAGAACGAGACGTCCCGGGGGATCACGGTGACGTTGCAGATCGCGACCTACTATCGGAGCGGCGGACATGGCAACTGAGACGTCCGCGCGCGGATCGCGCCCCACCTCCTGGCTGCTCCTCCTCCTCGGCGTCGTGCTCGTGACGTTCTTGTGGTCGCAGATGTTTTCCGGCAGTTCGGCGCCTCCGGCCGTCTCGAGTGGAAGCGCAGGTGCGCCGGGTGCACAGCAACCGGGCAAAATAGATCCGGCGGAACTGGACATCAAGATCGAGTCGCTGCAACAGACGCCGGCGGGGCCTGCCGCGGGCGAGCGCAACCCGTTCCGGTTCCAGCCCAAAGCGCCGCCTCCGCCACCACCTGGCCCGCCACGGCCGACGGTCACGGGGCCGCCGGTCGCCCAGGTGCCGCAGGGGCCTCCGCCCCCGGCGCCGATTGGCACGTTGATCAAGTTCATCGGGATCGTCGAAACCGGCCGTGAAAAGATCGGCGCCTTCAGCGACTGCCGCTACACGTTCTCGGGGCGGGACGGGGAAGTCATCGAAGGGCGCTTTCGGGTGGTGCGAATCGGCGTCGAGTCGGCCATCGTGGAGTACGCCGATGGTAGCGGCCGCACCACGCTGCCGCTGAATGGCCAGGCGTGCGTAGTGAAATGAGCTGTCAGCCTTCAGCTGTCAGCTTTCAGCCGATCGTG
>JACDBQ010000045.1 GCA_013694845.1 Acidobacteriota bacterium | reverse complement strand
GGGTTGCCGCTCGACCCGACCTCGTCGTACGCCCCGGTCCCCGGTGTGGATGTGGCGCAGGCGCGGGCCGACGAATCGGCCAGATGGCTCGACGTGGTCGCGACCGGATTCATGAGCCCTGATGTATTCGACGGCCCGGCGAGTCTTGAATCGATTCCGCGGGAGGTGCTGGACCGCGTATTCGGCGACACGATTGCGGCGACCGGTTTCGAGCGGTATCTGGCCCGGCGCGAGGGATCACTTGCAGGAGGGGCCAGCTTCCGAATCCAGGACGGCGTGGCCCAGTTGAGTGGCGCCGCAACCCTGCCCGAACACCGCCGGCACGGCGTGCAGAGCGCGCTGCTGCGCTATCGCCTCAACCTTGCCGCGCAGCGCGGCTGCACGGTCGCCGTCGTCACCACCGAACCCGGCTCGAAGTCGCAGCAGAACGTCCAGAAGGCCGGCTTCGCCCTGCTCTACGCCCGCGCCGTCCTGATCAAGGGTGCGTAGCCCGGGAGTGGCAGGCCTGAAAGGCCTGCGCTACGGGTGCGGACCTCGCACATCGCACATTGCACCTCGCACGTCGCACATCGCACGTCGCACATCGCACCTCGCACCTCGCAAGTCGCACGTGATCACCGCCTGAGCGCCACCAGCGCGTTGACCCTGGTGGCGCGTCGTGCCGGCGTCCAGCGTGCCCGTCGCGAAGAGCGGAAGCTGCGGATTCATGGTTTGCACCTCGCGCCGTACCATCGGCAGGATCTGCAACGGATCACCGGCCGTGCGGACGAGCAGCATCTGCGTCGGCGGCGTGACCTGCAGGGCTGCCGGTAGACTTCCGGCCGGATGGCCCGCGTGACCTCCGCCCGGCGCACGTCCTTGATGACCACGACGACCGTCATCCACGGCTGCTAATTCGCCGCGGAGCCTGGCTTCATCCGCCTGCCCAGGGGGTCCTGGCCCGGCCACGCCTGCGTCGCGAAGGCTTCGTTGACGATAACCGCCGGAGGCGCCTCGGCGTGGTCCTGGTCGGTAAAGGTGCGTCCGCCGGCGAGTGAGATCTTGAAGCGTCTCGAAGAAGCCGGGTGAAACGATTTCCACCGGGTATTCGATCCGCTGGCCGGCGGGAGGATCCGGCTTGCCTTCGATGCTGTAGATGCCGCTATTGGTGACGAGCGGCTGGAGCACGCCGGTGGCCGTCGCGGCCGACTCGACGCCCGGCATCGTGCGAACGCGCTCGAGCAGGCGGGTGTAGAAGCTGCGCACGTCGTTCGGCCCGGCAAACAGCGCGCGGGCAGGCTCAGGGTCATCACCGCCACGCGGTCCGGATTGAAGCCACGATCGACCTGCGGCATGCTCCACAGCGTCCGCATGAGGACGCCGGCGCCCGCGAGTAGCACGAAGGCCAGCGCCATCTCGGCTGCGATCAGGCGCTGCGGGTGCGGCGGCTGCCGCCGCTTCCACCTTCGCGTCGCCTTCCTGGAGATGTTCGCGAACCGCGGTGCGTGAAGCCTGCAGGGCAGGGACGAGGCCGGCGAGCATCGCGGAGATCACAGCGAGGAGCAGCGTGAACATCAGCACGCGGCCGTCGATCGTGATCGCGTCCGCTCGGGGGATCGCCTCGCCACCGACCGAAATGAAGAACTCCGTCGCCCAGAATGCGAGCAGCAGCCCGACCATGCTGCCGACCAGCGCCACCACGAACGTCTCGGTGACGATCTGACGCACAGCCGGCCGCGCCGGGCGCCGAGCGCCGTGCGGATCGCCAGTTCCTTCCGGCGAGCCGCCGTGCGTCCGAGCATCAGGTTGCCCAGATTGGCGCAGGCGATCAGCAGGACGCACCCGACGGCGGCCATCAGCACGAACAGCGACCGCTCGACGTCGCCCACCAGCTGTTTGTGCAGAGGCACGATGTGCGCGCCAAACCCCACCTGTGCCGGATAGGCCTTTTCGAGCCGCTCGGCAATCCCGCTCATTTCGGTCTGGGCCTGTTCGACGGCCATCGTGAACCCCGGGTTGCGGACCAGCATGCGCAGCGCATCACGAACGTCACGAACAATATTGGCTGGATTCATGAGCCCTCAAAACTGTCCGCCACCGAACGGCCACCGTCCGCCACCGGACGCCGGTCGGTCGCCCGTCCGCCCGTACCTGAGCACGCGAGCACGCAAGCACGTCGCACGTCGCACGTGGCACGTCTCACGTGGCACCTCGCACGTCGCACGTGGCACCTCGCACGTGATACAAAATTGCCATGCGATTTCTCACGGTTCTTGCGTTCTGCCTGCTGTCCGCGCCGGTTGCGGCGCAGGGTCTCTGGCCCAGCGTCACCTACGATGCGTCGGTCCCGACGCTCAAGGCCGTCCTCGGCCACGAGCATGGCGAGGCAATCAGCACGCCAGACCAGGTGGGACGCTACCTCGAGGCGTTGGCGAAGGCCGCGCCCGACCGCACGCGGCTGGTGCGGTACGCCACGAGCTGGGAAGGCCGGCCGCTCCACTACCTGATGATCGGGTCCGCGGCTCGCATCGCCAGGCTCGACGAGGTCAAGCGTGGATTGCAGACGCTGGCGTCGGGTGCGCCTGAAGCGGATCGCCTGGTCTCCGAGCTTCCGGTGGTCGTCCTTCTGATCCACGGGGTGCACGGGAACGAGATTTCCTCGTCCGACGCCGCGCTCGCGGAGGCCTATCACCTGCTGGCCGCACGCAACCATCCTGACGCCGACATCACGCTGCGGGACGCGCTGGTCATCATCGACCCGATGCAGAACCCGGACGGGCGTCAGCGGTTCGTGACGTCGAACCTCGTCGGCGGCGCCATCGAACCCGACCCGAACCCCCAGTCGGCCGAGCACGACGAGCCGTGGCCCGGCGGCCGCGTCAACCACTACCTCTTCGACATGAATCGCGATTATTTCGCGATCTCGCAGCGCGAGACACAGGGACGCGTGAAGACCATGCTCGACTGGTTTCCGCAGGTGGTGGTCGATCTTCACGAGATGGGGGGCAACTCGACCTACTACTTCGCGCCACCGGCCGATCCGTTCAATCCCCTGATCACGGACGCTCAGCGCCGGGGCTTCGATCTTTTCGGGCGGGCGAACGCCGCCGAATTCGACAAGCGCGGCTTTCCGTACTTCGTTCGTGAGGTCTACGACGCGTTCTATCCGGGCTACGGCGACTCGTGGCCGATGTTCCAGGGCGCGGTCGCGATGACCTACGAACAGGCGTCCGCCCGTGGTCTCGCGTTCCGGCGGGAGGATGGCACGCTCCTGACCTACAAGATGGGTGTGACGCAGCACTTCACCGCGGCGGTCACCACGGCTGTGACCGCGGCCAGGAATCGCGAGCGACTGCTGCGGGACTTTCTCGAGTATCGCCGTGGCGCCATCGCCCTGGGGCAGAAGGGGACCCGGGAATACCTCATTCCCCCGGGGAAAGACCCGGCGCGTGCGCAACGGCTGGCGAAGCTGCTCGCCATGCAGGGAGTAAGCGTCAAGCAGGCGGAAGAGGCGTTCACCTCCGGCACCCAGCCGATGCCCCGTGGCACCTTCATCGTGCCGCTGGCGCAACCCGGCGGCCGACTTGCCCGCAACCTCCTCGACCCCGACGTCAAGATGGACGAGGCGTTTCTCAAGGAGCAGGACCGCCGCCGCAAAGCGCGGCTCAACGACCAGATCTACGACGTGACCGCATGGAGCCTGCCGCTCATGTTCGACGTCGACGTCATCGCCAGCGACCGGGTGACTGCGGTGCGGATGCGCGATGTCCGGGCCGACGAGCCGGCGCCCGCGCCAGCCACCCAGGCTCCGGCCGCCGGGACCCTGGGTTACCTGATGCCCTGGGGCTCCGGCGCCGCGGCCACGGCCGCCGCCGTGTTGCGCGACGGCATCCGGATGATCACGACCGACGAGGCGTTCAAGCACAGCGGACGGCAGTTCACGATCGGCACGGCGTTCATCCGGTTCGCGGGTAATCCGGAGGGGACGGCGGGGAAGCTTCAACAGATCGCGGCCAGACATGGCGCCGAGCTGGTGCCGATCACTGAGACGTGGACGGAAGAAGGCATTTCGCTCGGGAGCGGCCGGACCGCGGCGCTGAAACCGCCGCGGGTGCTGCTCGCCTGGGACACCCCGGCGTCGAGCCTCTCGGCCGGCTGGGCGCGCTACACGCTCGAGCAGCGGTTCGGCGTGCGGGTGACGGCGATGCGAACCTCGACGCTGCAGAACTTCGATATGAAGGACTACGACGTCCTCGTCCTGCCGTCGGGCACCTACAGCTTCAGCGACGACGCCCTTCGTCGCCTCAAGGACTGGATTCGGAACGGAGGAACGCTCATCACGCTGGCCGAGGCCACCCGGTGGGCGGCGCGTGATCGCGTCGGCCTGCTCGCGACCGATCCGTTGTACCGGGACGGCACGCCGCAGAAGGATGCGGCCGAGGCCGCGGGAGGGGGAACGGGCGGAACCGGCGGCGCAAGTGGCGGCGGGGCCGGTGCGAAGCCGGATCTGTCGAAGCCTTTCGATTTCGACAAGGCGATTCAGCCGGAGCGTGAACAGCCGGAGAACCTGGCCGGCTCGATGCTGCGCGTGACGCTCTATCCGTATCACTGGCTCACGGCCGGTCTCGACGGGGATGTCCAGGTGATCGCCGAGGGGACACGGGTGTTTGCGCCGCTGAAGCTCGATGCCGGAGTCAACGTCGGCGTGTACGCGCCGGTCGAGAAGCTGGTCGCGGGCGGACACGTCTGGAAGGAAGCGCTGCCGCTGCTCGCGTCCCGGTCCTACCTGATGCACGAGCCGCTCGGCCGCGGCCATGTCATCGGGTTTGCTGAGGATCCCAACTACCGCGCCTACGCCGAGGCCACCCAGCTCCTGTTCATCAACGCGGTGCTGCTCGGAGGGGGACATTAGCTCGTCTTAGTGCCGGGTTGCACTGAGCACCGAGCCCCGACCTCCTCCTCAGAATCTCGTCGTCAGCGAAAACCTGACGGCGCGC
>JACDBQ010000612.1 GCA_013694845.1 Acidobacteriota bacterium | reverse complement strand
GTCCCCGCTCGAGAGTGAGCGACACGCCATCCAGGATCGGCAGGTCCCCGCGCGGGGTCGAATAAACCTTTGAGACCTTGTCGATCGTGAGCATCGTTTAGGATCGTATCCCGACGCCGTAGTGGCGACGCCGTAGCAAGGCCTTTCAGGCCTGCATCTTTCGACGCCGTCGCGCAGGCCTTGAGGCCTGCATCGCCCTGCCTCTTTACGGAGTGCCCCGAACCCCGGAGACTTCCCGGTACACGGCTTCCACCTGGTCGGCCATGCGCTCCAGCGTGTAATGCTCGCGGACCCCGCATGCGCCGGCGGCGCCGAGCGACTCGGCGAGGGCAGGATCCTGCTTCAGGGCCAGAATGCCGTCGGCCAGCGCATCGGCATCGCCCGCATCGACGATCAGCCCTCCACCTGTGTTCTCGACGATTTCCGGGAACGCGCCGATGCGCGGCTGGACCACGGGGATGCCGGCGGCCATCGCTTCCATCAGAAACATTCCCTTCGGTTCCTTGTAGACGGCAGGAACTGAAAGGACGTCGAGCTCGTGAAGGAACGCGATCTTGGCCGTGCGATCGACCTCGCCTCGATACTCGAACTCACGGTCGAGACCGGCCTCCTTCAATACTCTGCGGGCGGCGTCGAGATAGCCCTGATGCTCGGGCGGAAGATAGCCGGCGGCCAGCAGCCGCGTGTCATCGGTATCGGGCCGCTTGCGTAACCGGCAGTAGGCCTGCACCAGGGCGTGGAAGCCCTTCTCCGGCGCAATGCGCGCAAAGTAGCCCACTGTGAAAGGCCCCGGCTTTTTCCGCGTCCGCTGCTGAAAGTCCTCCGTCCGGATCCCGAGGCGCGCGAGCCGCATCTTGCTCTCGGGAACGTCCAGGTAGCGGGGCATGTACTCCAGGTAGTACTCGCTCACCGGCAGGAACGCGTCGACGTGAACGCTCAGCGACTTGATCATGCTCATCGCCTGCTGGCGGTGCGGCTCGCCGAGTTGATCGAGAAACAGATCGTCACCTTGCAGGGTGCAGCACACGGGTGTCTTCAGCTCGCGCTTGAGCGGTTCGGCCAGACCGAGCAGCAGCGAGTAGGGCAGGTTGATGACATCGAAGCGCTCCTCTGTGCGGAGCCATTCCAGCAACTTTTCGATCTCTTTGGCCTGGAAGCCGCGCTCGCCGCGGAGCATCGACACGGTCATCTCCCCCAGACTCTTCGCGTCGACCTTTATCTGACGCCTCGTCGCGAGCTTCAACGCCCATGACGAGTCCCAAATCCTGTCGAGGAAACGGGGCGTGTGCCGGAACAACGCGGAATGCTGTTCCAGGAAGACACTGATCCCCCCGAAGAACACGTGCTGACCGCTGACGTTCTCTTCGTCGGTCTTGGTCGGCGTGTAGACGGGTGTCAGAACGACGTCGTGACCGCGATGCAGGAGCTCGGTCGCCAGCGCATTGTCGCGCAGACAGCTGCCGCAGTACATGCTGCCGGCGCCGCCGGTGAAGGACAGGATCCGCATGCGCGTTAAATGGCGACGGCCGCCTGAAACGAGCGCCGTGCGTAGAGGTGCTCGAACAGATTCCCCTCATGCGGCTGATCCCAACTGATCACGTTGGTCGGGATCGGCCCGACGTTCAGTCGATCGACATGAGGTGAGCCGATCAACCGGTCGACCAGACGGCGATCCTCGGTGAGCGCTGACACGACCAGGGTCTTGCCCATCGGCTCAGGCATCCTCGCCATCTCGTCATCGGTCACCTTGACGACGGACGCAAACGGGAACAGGAACTCGCGATTCGCGAGCAGATGCCCGGGGCTGTCACAGAGCACGAGCGTCGGCAGCAGGTAGGTGCTGCCATCGTGCTCGGTCAGCCTGGGGCCGTCGCGCAGCTCGGCCGTCATTTCGCGAGCCCCAGGCGTGTCCAGACCAATGTCGATCTGCTGCGATATGCGTGCGGCGACTCGCGGATCCGCAAATGGCGCCAGAGTCGCCTGGGGATCGTCGGCACTGCGAGGCACGATCTGGACGAGCTTTTTCGCGATCGTCGTCGCGACCTGTTCCGCGTGCGATCCGGCCACCCAGACACCCGACGCGTTCACGCACGAACGCCCGCCGTTGTCGGCGATGGAGGAGGCGATCAGGTCGGCGTGACGCTCCCACCCGGCCAGTTGGTCGTCGCCAATGAGGAGCTTGCTGTAGCCCGGGCCGTGCAGCTCCACGCGGGGGTCACCTTCCCAGGATCCAACCGCGCTGACATCGCCGAAGAACATGCTCCGCCCCGTGCGCCGCAGAATTTCCCCTGCCCCCGCGTGGTCCGCCGGGTAGTAGGAAAAAGCCTCCGGCGGACAGCCGGCCTTCATGAACGCCTGCGCGAGTCTGAAGGGGGACCAGGGTTCAGCGCTTCCGGGCTTCAGCACGACCGGGATCTTGAGGGCGATCGCTGGAATCCACAACGAGTGCACGCCCGGGGAGTTACTCGGCAGCACGACGCCCAGTGACTGCGTGCGCGGATAGAAACTCAGGGCGTGCCCTTCGTGCTCGCCGAATCCCGCGTCGAGCAGCGACAGATCGAGGCCGCGCGTCAGACCACGCAGCACCGTGCGCATCTCGGTCATCACGCCGGCGATCCTGCTCATGTTCCGGCGGACCAGGGCGTGCGGCATGCCGGTGGTCGCCGACAACTGTTGAACGTAGTCGGCCGGTGACTGCTCCGCGTCCCCGAGCGGCAACGGGTCGTTCAGGAAGTGATCGGCTGCCCGCGCGCAGATCTCCAGCAGGCGCAGGAACGGCACCTGTGCGAGTGCCGCGCGCGCGTCGGCCTGGGTTTCGTCCCGGAGATCCCGACGGATGATCCCGCCGTTCACCTGGCTCATCTCAACGAAGGTGTCGCGCGTCCGGTGGTGCGGGACCCGGATGACGTCGAGGCTCTTGTAGGGAACGCCGTGGCGCAGGATCGGAATGTGAATCATTATTCGGCTCTGGGCTTTAGGCTTTGGGCTTTGGGCTCTTGGTAAGACGTCAGTTTAGTCCACTGCGTTTCCAGGCGGGCAACGCGGTTGCAGGACGAGTTCGCATGGCACGGCAGGGCTCGCTGCTCGGCTCCGGCCCCGAGATCGAGGGGTTTCTCTACCGGGTCGATTTCGTCACCGGACGGAGGAACTGGACCTCCTGGAGCGCATTCGGGCCCTGGACTTTCACGAGATGAAAATGCGCGGCGTTGTCGCGAAGCGCCGGGTCATCGACTACGGTGTAAAATGCAGCTTCGAAACGTTGCTGGAGCGCTGCAGCTATGAGCCGCATGCAGCGTGGCGTGGTCACGCCGCCGCCACGCCGGCAAGCGGCCTGTTCACGACGCGGCTGGAGCTGATTGGTGAGCTCGACAAGCACCACGAGGGGGAATCGCCGCGAAGCGTCGCCGAGTCCCGGCCCGTCTTCGGCGACCCCGTGACAGAAGCAGATGTGCGGCTCACGATCGGCGAGATCCTGCACAAGGAAGTCGCCGCGATGAATCTCGACAACTTCGTCGTCCGGCCGCACCGGCGCGTCATCGAGAAGTATGCGAAACCCTCGGCGTGGGTCGCTTTGACGCCGGAAGCGCTGACTGAACTCGCGACCGAGGTCTCCGGCTTGCCGGCGGAGCTCGATCCAGAGGCGGAGGAGGCGAAGCGGTTCGACCTGCTCCTCCTCAACCTGCAGCTCGCGCAGCTCCGCTCGGAACCCGCGTTCGCGCGCCTGCGGGATCAGGTGAAAGCGATCGCCCGGTTGCTGGAAGAGAAGTCCACGATCCCGATGGTGCGGCAGCAGATGGTTCTGATCCAGGATCTGCAGACCGACGAGTGGTGGCAGGACGTCACGGTGCCGATGCTGGAGGTCGTGCGCCGCCGCCTGCGTGACCTGGTGAAGCTGATCGAGAAGCAGCAGCGCAAGCCGATCTACACCGATTTCGAGGATGAGATGGGCCCGGAGACAGGATTCGCGTTGCGGGGCCTGGGCGAAGGCGCCGGCTTCGCGAAGTTCCGGGACAAGGCGCAGGCATTCCTCCGCGCTCACCAGGACCACGTTACGATCCAGAACCTTCGGACGAACAAGGCGCTGACGGCCAGTGACCTGTCAGAGCTCGAACGGATGTTGGCCGAAAGTGGCGTCGGCGCGGTCGAAGACATCGAGCGCGCCAAGTCCGAATCGCGAGGTCTCGGCCTGTTCGTGCGGTCGATGGTCGGCATGGACCGCGAAGCCGCCAAACAGGCACTCGCCGGGTTCCTTGCAGGCAAAACGCTCGGAGCGAATCAGATCGTGGCTGCCTAGCCAACTGTCACCTGTGGGCCGGAACCCGGAACCGATTGAAACCTCTGGAACCGTTGGAACCAATTCGAACCACTCGAGCGCGCAGCGCTATCCTTAAGAGAGTGCGCGCGCTGACCTTCCTCGTTGTCCTGATCGGGTCCCTCTGGGCACTGGTGCTCTGGATGCAGCCGCGGATGGCGTTCTTTCCCACGCACGGAATCCAAGCCACGCCCGCAGCCCACGCACTCTCGCATTCGGACGTCCAGATCGGGACCGCCGACGGGATCACCCTCCACGGATGGTGGCTGGAGCACCCGTCTCCTCGTGGGCAGGTCATCTACTGGCACGGCAACGGCGGCAACCTGTCGATGTGGCTCCCGGTGTTCGCGGACATCCGTCGTCGCGGTTTCAGCGTCCTGGCGGTTGACTACCGAGGTTATGGAGCGAGCGGGGGCACGCCTTCCGAGACGGGGATCTACCGCGACGCCGAAGCGGTGCTCGCGCACTTCGAGAAGCACCTTCGTCGCGAACAGACGCCGGTCATCTATTGGGGCCGGTCCCTGGGATCGGCAGTCGCGTCATTCGCAGCGGCCAAGAGTGCTCCGGACGCGCTGATCCTGGAGAGCGCGTTTCCCGACGCGCGCTCGCTCTTCGCGGGCAACCCCCTGCTGTTCGCTCTGAGCACCTTCTCGACGTATCGCTTCGCAACCGCGAAGCACCTCGAGGGCTATCGAGGGCCCCTGCTCATTGTTCATGGCGATGCGGACACCCTGATCCCCTTCGCTATGGGCCGCAAGGTGTTCGAGGGTGCGGGAAGCATTCAGAAGACCTTCGCGGCGCTGGAAGGCGCGGCCCACAATGACAACTACGGCAGTCACCAGGTTTACTGGTCAACCGTGGACCGCTTTCTCGAGGTGCTTTCAGCCAACGTGAGAACAATGTGAACCGGCGGCAGTGAACCGGTCGGGACGCACATTACCAGCTCCAGAAGCTCACCGCATCGGCACTGCGAATGATCACGCCGTCCTTCAGCACCACCGGTTGCGCCCAGGTCTGGCCGTCAGCGACCTTGTAGCGGTGCAGCTCCTCGAACTTCTCGGGATTCTTGTTCGCGACGATCAGATCTCCCTCAGTGGTGAGGACCACCAGGTTGCGCCCGGCGATCTGCAGCGCGGCGTTCTGGCCGGCGCGACCGTCAGTCGTCCACTTCACGGTTCCGGTCGCCGCCTCGAGGCAGAAGATCTGACCTTTGCGCTTGTTCGAGAAGCCGTAGAGCAGCGCGCCATCCACGACGGGTGAGCTCATATACATCGGCACGTCCGGGTTGTGCCATGCCTGGGTCGCCGCAAGAGCGGCGCCGTTCTTCGCGATCCGGTAGCCGGACGTGCCCTTGCGTATACCCGAGACGATGAGAAGGTCGCCGGCGATCACCGGGGTCACGATGTTCTAGTTCCATTCATCGGGGAACGGAATCTTCCAGAGTTCCTTGCCGTCGGCGGTCGACACGCCGACGATCGCCTTGTCGGTCATCGTGATCAGCTGCCTGGTGCCGGCGATGGTTGCAGCGATCGGTGAG
>JACDBQ010000601.1 GCA_013694845.1 Acidobacteriota bacterium | reverse complement strand
GTCCAGAGCGGCGACACCTTACCCGAGCGGCTTGCGCGCGATCGTCGATCGCGGCGATGCAGCACCAGGGGACAAGACACTACGTGGCTTGACCCTCGCGGTTGACGACGATATCGTTGTCCCGCGCGGCATGAAGTTCGCCCTGCTGACCTGCACGG
Source organism: Acidobacteriota bacterium (assembly GCA_013694845.1). GTDB lineage: Bacteria > Acidobacteriota > Vicinamibacteria > Vicinamibacterales > 2-12-FULL-66-21 > JACDCA01. The sequence goes on along the minus strand of JACDBQ010000601.1, from coordinate 4,228 downwards.
ATTCGCCCGCTGTCGCGGCGACGCACTCAGAGGGAAAAGGAACATGCCGACGCAAACCACTGACGCAAGAATAGATAGGCTCGAGGAACGTGTGACCAGGCTCGAGGAACTACCGTCCCGGATGGATCGTCTGGAGTCGCAATTCGTGCAACTCCGCACCGAGATACACGACGAATTTTCTGCCGTGCGTGAGGAGATGCGCTCCGTCCAGACGGGGCTGGGCGCGGAGATCCGTTCCGGAGACGCCGGACTGCGCCAGGAAATGCGCTCCGTCGAGACCGGATTGCGCGAGGCGATCGCCGAGAGCCGGGTACATACGCGCGTCCTCTTCGAAGAGTATGTCGGCCGGTTGGCGGTCGTCGACGAGGGGAAGAACGCCAAAGCGCGCAAACGGGGCCCGAAGAAGACGCTTTGACGTGCAGGCACCGCTTCACCTTGATTCGCATCAGGTGATCGACGTCTGCTGACATTTCCCCGCTGCGCGCGCCGGCCGGCTGCGCTAAAATCCCCAGTCCAGAGGGTTCAAGCATCTGCGCCGCCTTCTCGCAATCTCCTGCTCGCGCTCCGAGCGGCCGCTGCCATCCCGCTTCTCGCTGATCTACCGCAGACGCCCCTTGGCTTCCACACCTCCGATCCCGCTGAAAATCCCGGAAGCACCGCGCTCGGTCCATCCTCTCGATGCTGCGCGATCTCAAGAGTGTCGGACAGGCGCCTTTCTCGGTCCAGAACTTCCGCCACCTGTCGACCAGCACTGGCGTCCTCACCCGCGCCACCGGTTCGCCGGTGGCATTCCCGGTACTCGTCAACGGCGTCCGCGTCGAACTGCCAGCGATCCGGGCCACGGGACAGTTGAAGTACGGGAACAACGTTCGGCCGTGGGAGTTCCTCTTGCTCGATCATCCTCAGCTTCCCGGTGATCTACGTCGATTTCAACCGGGCGACGCTGAATCCGCTGTCGCGGACGACGTTGAGTGAGATCGCCACTGCGGTAAGCACGCAACCGCCGCGTCGAGCTCGTGCGGGAGTGCCGCTAGGAGAACGCCCGGGCCGGACGGCCCTGGCCGGAGTCTAACTACGCGGCAGGTGACACCATGCTGAAACCGCTGGCGCTGACGATTGCTGTCGTCGTTGTGGCCTCCGCGCAGCCGGCCAGGCCGCAACCGGAATCCTCGACCGCCGACTTCCCCCCGCAGGACTCCTCGCTGGCGTTCACCGTCTCCCGGGGCGACGCGAAAGCCCGCGCGGCACGGCTTCTGGCCGCGGCGCCTGGAGAGGTGGAGACGATCCGCGCACACGTTGGCGCGAGAGACGCCAGCGGCGCGTTGCGGACGTTGCGCATTATCGTCGACTCCCACCCGGAGCGGATCCCCGACGCGGTACACGCGCTGGGGGATCTCATCTACGAGCTGCGTGGCGACAACGAGGCCACCCGCCGCAACCAGGACACCCTTCTGACGATCGTCGCCGCCGCGCGTGCGAAATTACCCGCGCTGCCGCGCGAGGCTGCCGCTCTGGCGGAGCGCGGGTTCATCGCCATCGACGGCGAGCTGGCGCGCGACTTCAACGGGTGGCCCGCCCGGCTGGCTCGGTTCGTCGAGCAGTACGACGGAACCGAGACCGCCCTGCTCGCGCAAGTCGACGCGATTGCGGCACGGCAAACGCCCCAGGACATGCTCGCCCCGCTCGACGCCTTCATCGCGGCCAACCCCCGCACGAACGCGGCAGCGAAGGCGCTCTATCAGAAGGGCTTCCAGTGGTCGACCGGCAATCTGCTCGGTACCGTGGAACCGAGAGACGCCGACCCGACGTCGCGCTTCCTTCGCGTGCTCGACATCGTCAACGAGCTGCAGGGCGGCAGCTACCCGGCGTCCGAGTGGACGGCCAAGGCGCCCGCCCTCATCACCAGCTTCTTCGTGCCGGATCGGGTCGCGATCGCACCAAAGAACGTGGACCTCCTGATCGAGAAGTTCCAGGAGGCCGCGCGGGCCCAGCTTGCCGCGAACGAGAGCGTCGATCCGAACCGTGACGGCATCACCTACCTCATCACCAGCAAGATCGGGAATCTCTACGAACGCAAGGGGGAGCGGGTGGCGGGTGTGGAGCGCACACTCGCAGCCCTCGAGCGGGGGTCGAAGGATCCGAGCGGCGTCCGCCTGATTCGTGGATTCTTCTACCTGCGTATGGAGCGGCAGGAGTCGGATGTGGAGCGGTTGCAGCGCATCGACAAGGCCAGGCGCGCACTTGATTCGCTCAGCACCGAAGGCCGCTCCGCCAACCATCGTCGCGCGCTGGCCACGTTGGCGGCGCTCGAATTCGACGAGCGCCAGTACGCCGCTGCGCGGACGGCACTCGTCCGATACATTGCCAGCTACCCTGACTCGTCGTGGACGTGGGTCGCTCTGCTGCGTATCGGCCAGTGCGAGGAGTCGGTGGGCAATCCGACCGGCGCCGCGGAGGCCTATCGGCGGGCGGCGAAAGTACACCAGTGGATGCCGATGGCTCGGGTGCTCGGTTCCGCATACGCGGCACGCGCACTCGAAGCGGCCGACGACTTTCAGGCTGCGCTGCAGGAGTATCGCCGTGCGCTGGCCGGCTGGGACCCCACCTACGGTCTGACCTACTCGGTGCCGGTACGACGTTCCGCCACGACCAATGATCCGTTTGTTCCGAGAGCCGATGGGGCATTGGTTCGCAAGGACGCGCTGGCACCTCGGATCGAGCAGCTGTCGCGGTCGCTTGGTCTGCCCGGCGGCACCCGCCTCGAACGCGGCCGCGCGCTGCTCGCGGCCGGTCGCTTCGACGACGCAGTCGGGGAGCTCGAAGGGATGCTCCGACGGCATCCGGACTCCGAGCTCAGCACCGAGGCGCGGTACCTGATGCATCGTGCGCGGCTGGACGGAGCACTCGTCGCAGCGGATGTGCACGGCAGGAATCCGGACGACCAGCGGGCGCTGGCGATGCTGGATGCGATCGAGCGCGAGCCGCTCGACTTCATCGTCACGGCCGGCAGGGTCATGCGCGCCACGCTACTGCTCAAGGCCGGCCGCAGGACCGAGGCGCAAGCGGTTCTGGAGAAAGCCCTGGCAGCGTGGTACGACCTCCAGCCGCTGACCAGGCCGGCGGGACCGCTCGAAGCGGACGTGGCACAGATACGGCGAGCTGTGTTCCTGCCGAAGGGCGAAGGGATCTACGGGACCACCCGCTGGAATGCGTTCAACTGGCCGTCCAGCCCGCTGCCATTCCTCCTCGTGAATCGCGAGGTGCGAGTCGTGCTCCACGACGGCGACGGCTTGATGGTCCACGTCGCGGAACGGTTGCCGCAGGTGGGCAAGGTGCTGTTCGCCAACACCGAGGAGATCGACCTGCTCGAGAGCTTCCTCGCCCGGCTGGGTGGCACGAAGCGCAGGGAGCCGCAGCACATCATGGAAACGCCGAACCAACCGGTCGGCGATTCGATGCAGATCCTCGGGTTGTGGTCGCAGTTCTTCCCGGGCCGGCCCGGGCACTGGGGCGGCTGGGAGCTCGAGACCTATCCGGTGATCACCGACATCACCTTCGCCGATCCCGAACGCACGAAGGCTGCCGCTCGTGTGACGATCGGCTATTCAGGCGCCACCGTGGAGCTCGAGAAGGAAGACGGACGGTGGGTAGCCAAACGCCTCACCAGCCAGTGGATCACGTAGCACGCCGCGCGGACTTCGCGCTCACACCCTCTGAATGGAACCCCTTCCCCTTCGGCAGCTTCCCCCAGGGTCACACCATCAGAACGGTCGGGCGAAATTCGGCTTTCGCTCGATCACCAGAAAATGTCCGGCTCCCCGCCCGCTATGATGGTCAGGAATGGCAGGCTGGCGCCTCGAGCACACCTACACGGAGCTGCCGCAGCTCTTCTACTCCAATGCGACACCGACTGCGGTCCGCGAAGCGCGCCTCGTCGCCTTCAACACGCCGCTCGCGACGATGCTGGGGCTTGAGCCGGAGGCCCTCGAGGGTCCGGGAGGTGCCGCGATTCTGGCCGGCAATGCCCTGCCCCAAGGCGCACGACCGATTGCGCAGGCGTACGCCGGCCACCAGTTCGGCCACTTCACCGTCCTCGGCGATGGCCGGGCCATCCTGCTGGGCGAGCAGATCACGCCCTCCGGCCAGCGCCTGGACATTCAACTGAAAGGGGCGGGGCAGACGCGGTTCTCGCGCCGCGGCGACGGGCGCGCCGCGCTCGGTCCGATGC
>JACDBQ010000396.1 GCA_013694845.1 Acidobacteriota bacterium | reverse complement strand
GTGTGCAACGAAGCGTCAGAGACTGCCGGGGCGGGTTGCGCGACTCGCTGAGGCCGGGCGATACTGGCCGCCCCAGCACCCCACGGCCGCTTTCCGGCGTGTCGCCGGCGGTTCACGCGGACCATGTTCGTGTCTCCAGCTTTCTCAGGGTCGCTGTTCCCGCAGCGCGCCGACCGTCGGAACGGGCAGCGATTCGCCTACCCGGCCACCGTCAAGATCGATGGACGGCCGGCCCCTGGCCGCGACATCAGCCCGACAGGTCTGTCGGTCCTGCTCCGCGCGCCGGCGATCGGTGACATCGTCCGGGTCACGCTTGCCGCCGAGAGATCGGATGCCGAAGAGATCAGTTCGTCCGCCCGCGTCGTGAGGGTGGATCGGGAACGGGAAGGCTTCGTGGTCGGTCTGGAGTTTATCGAGTAGCGGCAGGCTGCAAATCGGCGGTCACGGTTCAGGCGACGGTGTTCCGCCCGGCCGCCTTGGCGCTATAAAGACGACGGTCCGCGACGGCGAACATTGCCTCGAAGGAGTAGTCACCTCCGAGCGCCGCAACCCCAACCGAGGCCGTGATGCCGCCGATGCCTGCGAGCGGCATATTCTCGATTGCGTGGCGAATCCGCTCCGCGAGCTTGAGCGCCGGCTCGTGCTCGACACCCGGTAACACTACCAGGAACTCCTCGCCGCCCCAGCGGACGAGAATGTCGTAGGCCCTGACCGTTCTCCGCAGGAGCGCGCTGATTTCGCGGAGCACATAATCCCCCGCCTGGTGGCCGAACGTATCGTTCACTTCCTTGAAGTGATCGATGTCGAGCAACACCGCGCTGAGCGGGCTGTTCTGACGACGAGCGCGGGAAATTTCGGCGGCGATGTCCTTCTCGCCACCGCGGCGATTGGCCAGACCGGTGAGCGGATCGGCCGATGCGAGCCGCTCGAGACTGTCGATATCCACCGCTGCGTCCGCTGCGTTCGTGGAAGGGTCGGGAACTGCCGTTCGGCTTTCATGTCCACCGATCGCGCGGTGCAACTCGCGCCCGAGTGCCTCCAGTGCATCCAGCTCGCTGGCGTCGATCTGCAACGGCTTGGTGTCCATGACACACAGCGCGCCGGTCAGGTCGGGATGTGCCGGGAGCGGCGTCGCCGCAAAACCGCGAACTTGCGGCATGCCGACGGGAGCAATTTCCTTGAGCGCCGGATAGTTGGTGACGTTCGGCACGATCAGGGGGTCGCTGCCCGCCGCGACCTGGCGCAGGAAGGCGATGCTGTGCGCCGCGCTCACACTGCCGTCGGTCTCCGACAACACGAAGTATCCGCGGTTGTATTCCTGCTGCCCGACCTTCACATACGCAACCGTGATCGCCGTGCGAAATCGGCGGGCGGCCGCCATGACCGCGTTGTCGATCAGATCCTCGATTGAACCGGTGACTGACGACACCGCAGTCTCGGTCGCGACCGGCGGTGGCAGCACACTCGCGGTGCGCGCGGAGCTCAGTTCGTTGAGCGTCGCGTCGATCGCTTCCCGAAGCGCAATGCGATCCACGTCCACCGGCAGCACACGCGAGATGCCGAGCGGCTCCGCCAGCCGGCGTGCCGCCGCCCGGATCGCGGCGTGCCCCGAGACGACAATAGCCCCTGTCTCTCCAGCGGACGCCTGCTGTCGAAGTTCCCGCAGCAGTTCGAACCCGTCCACCTTTGGCAGCGATAAGTCGAGGATCAGTACGGCCGGAGCCCCGCGTCGCGCGATCTGGCCCCTGGCTTCGTCACCGTCCCGCACCAGGACGGTTTCGAGCGATGTGGCGGTCAGGGCGGCGCGATAGGCGCCCGCCCGTGCCACATTGGGCATCGCGATGAGGAGGTAGTTGCCCGATTGCCGCACCGGTGCCTTGTTGCGTGATGGCCGCCCTGATTCAGTCATATCTCGGTCGAATGGGCGGATTGTATTACTTACCTGGACCGTATCGATGGTCATTTGTTCGTTTTTCGTATCCTTCACGCCACACAAGTATTTTAGCTGACACACTGCGTCACCACAGCTGACGTTTGGTGTAGAAAATCCTCGTTTCGCAATCTGGTGACATGTCATCAAAAAGTAGACGAATCGAGATCGCATTTGACACAGCTGAGCCAGATGAGGTATAACAGTCACCTCCCCCACAACTCAGTCGTCCTGCCCGTGTAAGTCAAAGGGCGGAGCTGCACCTTGAACCCAACAAACCTGTTTGCGCCTCGATCCTTGCTTCTGTCCGTAGCCGGGCTGGTCCTAATTTCTTCGGTCGCCGGATGCGACCGGGCTGGGACCAGCACGGTCGCTCAGGGACGGATCGAACCGGCCTACGACAAGGCCACGGGCCGGCTGACCCGGCTTTCGTACGATTCGAACAACAACGGCACGCTCGACACCTGGGCGGTCATGGATGGAGCGAAGCTGACCAGGCTCGAAGCCGACGAGAACGAAGACGGCAAGATCGATCGATGGGAGCACTACCCGGCCACTGCCGGCTCCGGTGGCCTCAAGCAGCCGCCCGAGCGGATCGAGCGCGCGACTCGCTTCGATGGCCAGGTATCTCGACGGGAGTTTTTCGAAGGTGGCGTGCTGGTGCGTATCGAGGACGACACGGACGGCAACGGCGCGACCGACAAGTGGGAAACCTACGCGGGCGGCGAGCTGGCCGTCGTCACCCTGGATACCCAGGGAACCGGCAAGCCCGATCGCCGGCTGATCTATCGGCCTGACGGTTCACTCGACCACATCGAATCGGACCCAACCGGCTCGGGCGAATTCCGGGTCGTCAAGTGAGCAGAGTTCAAACGGCATCAACGGCGCTGCTGGCCGCGGGCGCATCGGCTGAGCCCGCGGTCACGGCTGTCCTGCGCGAGCTCGGTTTCGACACCGTCCACGTGGACGGCAAGGACTCGATCAGCGATTTCGACGAGCCCATCGCTCTCTGTCTCGTCGACCTTCGCGACAATGGCGACGCGCTCCGGATCGCGCGCGCGGTCCGCAGCCGGTATCCCGAAGCGATCGTCATCGGCGTGGCGGATCCGGGGAGGCCCCACGCCGCAGCCGAGGCGATCCGGGCCGGCGTGTTCGACGTGTTGCCACGTCCGCCAACCGCGCGGGACTTGCGCGCGCTGATTGCAAACGCGCGCGAGCAGGCGAGCCTGGCGGCGTCGGCCCCATCGTTGCGGGCGGTCGAATCACCGTCCTACGGCGTGGTCGGCACATCTGCCGCGATGCGTCCGGTCATGGAGCTGGTGCAACGGGCGGCGGCCGGGCAGTGCGGGATCATGATCTGCGGCGAACGCGGCAGTGGACGCGAAATGATCGCCCGCGCGATTCATGCGCACAGCGTGCACCGCGATGCCCCATTCGTCGCCATGGACTGTTCCGCGCCCGAGCCCGAAGACGTCGAGCTCCAGTTGTTCGGCGTGCTGGTGAAACGAGGCAGCAATGCTCCGGAGCGCCGAAGCCTGGAGCGGGTGCGGCATCACAGCCGGCTGCACGAGGCGTCCGGCGGTTTCCTGTTTCTCGAGAACGTCGCCGAGATGTCCGCGCGCGCGCAGGCCCGGCTGGTCCGCGTGCTGCGCGATCGTGAAGTGTTCAACGAGGAGGTTCGCGAGCGAGTCAGTTTGCCCGTTCGCGTGGTCGCGTCGGCCGACGGCTCCATCAATACCGCACTCGAGGAAGGACGGCTTCGGCCGGATCTTTACGAACGTCTCTCGTTGATACGGATCGATGTGCCGGCGCTGCGTCAGCGACGCGAAGACATCCCCGTGCTGGCCACTCACTTTCTCAAGGAGCTCTGCCTGGCCAACGGGGCGCCACTCAAGACGCTCACCCGGCCCGCCCTCACCTTGTTGGCTGCTCTTCCATGGCGCGGGAACGCCCCTGAGCTCAAAGGCCTGCTCGAACGGCTGATCCTGCTGGTGCCGCAGGGGTTGATCCGGCTGGAAGACGTGCTCGCCCATACACCCCTCGAAGGGAGCCCCGGCCCGATCAGGCTGGATGCGACGCTTCGTCAGGCGCGGGCCCGCTTCGAAACCGAATACATCGCCGCCGTTCTGCAGCATCACCGCGGCCGGATAGCGGATGCGGCCCGTGTCTTAGGGGTTCAGCGCACGAATCTGTACCGCAAAATGCGACGCCTGAACCTGATGCGGCCGAGAACATGGGCCTGATGTATCCCGTCGGATACGCGCGTCGTTTCCTCGATACAGAACCATCGACCGTCGCCTTGACCGTGCGGTCGGCGCGGGAGAGGATAGCCCTGTCATCAGAAACGATAGGGAAGGAAGAACGTAATGAGAACGCGACAGACAGTAGCACTGACCCTGGCGATGGCCTTTGCCACGGGCTTGATCATGCAGCCGGGGCTTCGCGCCGGCGCAGCGCAGGAAGCGGGAACCATCGCAGGAACGGCCAAGAGAGAAGCCAGGAAGCCGTTTCCGGAGTATTCGGTTCGAGTTCGGAATGTGCAGCAGGGCGTGATCGCTGCAACCGTCCAGCTCGACCCGTCAGGGGACTTCACCCTCGCCGGCGTGGACCCGGCGAACTACCTGGTGGAGCTTCTCAATGCCAAGGGCAAGGTCGTCTGCACCGAGGGACCGTTCGACCTCTCGAAGCAGCCGAGCAAGACCGGCGTGAATATCGAGTGCGGCAAGCCGGCGGCATGGTGGCTGCTCGCAGCCGCCGGCGCGGCGGGCATCACGGCAGGCGTCGTTGCCAACGACCCGGCCAGCCCCGCGCGCTAGCCTCCAGCGGTTTCTTCGTCGCTGTTCTCAGCAGGCCCGCGCACACCCGTGCGGGCCTGTCGCTTGGTCAGTCGTACCCTTTCTCATTCCGGCTGGTATGAATTTCACAACTACTCGCGCATTCGCGCTGGCGTGCGCATGCCTTGGCGCCGGCATGCCAGCGGCCGCGCAGGACACGATCGACCCTTTCGAAACGGCACGCTTCCGGCTCGGGCCGGTGCGGTTCACGCCGGCGATCGAGGTCACGAGTCTCGGCCGTGACAGCAACGTGTTCAACGAAGCAGACGACCCAAAGAGCGACACCACCGCTGCGTTCGGCCCGGCCGTGCAGCTCTGGATGAGGCCAGGGAGCACCCGCCTCACGGCAAAACTCGGCGGCCAGTATCTCTATTTCAAGGACTACGACAACCAGCGCGCGTGGAACACCAGCAACGAAGCCCGCTGGGATGTGCCGCTCGCGCGATTTACCCCCTTCATCGAGGGCAGTTACGTCACCTCGCGGGATAGACAGGGCTACGAGATCGACTCCCGCTCCCGCCGCCGCGACGACTCGGTGACCGTGGGCACGGGTCTGCGATTGTCAGGCAACACCGCGTTCGTCGTCAGCGCCCGTCGCTTCAACGCCAAGTATGACGAGACCGAATCATTCCTCGGAACGACGCTCGCGGAAGCCCTGAACCGCCGCGAGGACACGGCCAGAATGCAGTTCCGATACGAGTTGACGCCGTTCACGACGCTGGTCGTGGAAACCGATCTCGTTCGCGACCGGTTCGAGTTGTCGCAGTTGCGTGACACCGACAGCGTCCGGGTGATGCCCGGCGTCGAGTTGAAGCCTCTCGCCATGATCTCGGGCCGGGTCTTCGTCGGCTATCGCCAGTTCGAGCCGCTCACGCCGAGCGTGCCGGACTACCGCGGTGTCGTGGCCTCGGTGGATGCGACCTACGTCAGGAATTCGACCCGGTTCCAGGCCAAGGTCGACCGGGACCTCGCGTTCTCATACTCGGCCACGCGGCCGTATTACGCCCTCCTCGATACCGGCCTGACGGTGACTCAGCGCGTGACCCAGGCTTGGGAGATCGTCGGGCGCGGCAGCCGTCAGTCACTGACGTATCGGGAGCTCTCGGCCGGCGGCAGAACCGGGGATTTTCCCAGCGACCGCGGCTATGCGTATGGCGGCGGCATCGGGTACCTGGTGGCGGAAACGCTTCGACTCGGGCTGGACGCGAACTACTACACGCGTCGATCCGAGATCGAAGGACGACGGGATTTCGAAGGCTTGCGGATGTTTGGTTCCATCAGTTACGGGATACGGCCATGAAGAGAAAATTATCGAACGTCGGATGCGCGGTGCTGGCCATGCTGGCCATGTTGGCCCTGCCCAGCGCCGTGGCCACGACCCACGCCCAGACGAACTACCTGCTCGGCCCGCAGGACGTCGTGAACATCACCGTGCTCGGCGAGGAAGACCTCTCGCGCAAATACACGATCGAGCAGGATGGCACGTTCACGTTTCCGCTCATCGGGCGGGTGACCGCGCGCGGGCTCACGCTCCGGGCTCTCGAACAGGAGCTCAAGACGAAGCTCGTCGCCGGCTTCCTCAAGAACCCGCAGATCACCGTCGCGGTGGACGCCTACCAGAGCCAGCGCATCATGGTCTGGGGCCAGGTCAACCAGCCCGGTGAGTATCAGCTCAGTGGTGACATGACCCTGTTGTCGGCGCTCGCGAAGGCAGGCTCCGTGACAGCCAACGCCGGGCGCGAGGCGGTCATCGTCAGGGGCCGCAAGACATCGACTGGCGGAAACGGCAACGCCGGCGAGCCCGAGATTCTGCGCATCGACCTCAACGACCTGCAGGCCGGGAACATGTCCCTCAATGTCGCGCTGCTCGACGGCGACACGATCAACGTGCCGAAAGCGCAGTCCGTCTTCGTGTCCGGTCACGTGAAGACGCCGGGCGCGTACGCCGTGGAGGAACGGATGACCGTTCTCCAGGTGTTGTCGCTCGCCGGCGGGCTCAGCGAGCGCGGCTCCGATCGTCGCATCACCATCATGCGGACGGTGGACGGCAAGCAGAAGGAGCTCAAAGGGGTCAAGCTCACGGGTGTTGTCGAACCCGGCGACACCGTCATCGTCGGTCAGCGGATCTTCTAGGAACACGACATGAAATCAGCAGATCGCCCCCGTCCTCCTCTCGCTTCGCGTACCGAGTCGGTTCCCGAAGAGAGACACGTCTGGGACTACGTCCGGGTCGTCTACAAACGGCGGTGGATCGCGATGCCCGCGCTGCTGCTGGTGTTCAGCGCCATGACCTTCAACTCGATCCGCGAGACGCCTGTCTATCGAAGCCAGGTGCAGCTGCTGATCGAGAAGGACGCGCCTACGGTCGCCAGGCTCGATCAGATGTTTCAGTCGCAGGACGGCTGGTTCAACGACGAGTTCTACCAGACGCAGCACCGCATCCTGCAGAGCCGGAGCCTCGCGAAGCGAACGATCGACTCCCTGAACATGTGGGACGTTCCCTTCGGCAGCGGCCCGGAGCCGAAGGCCCGCATCAGCCCCACCGGCATGATGTGGAGCCTGATCGATGGAACCGTCGCGCTCGCGAAGCGTCCGTTCGCGAAAGAGGCGCCGGTCGCTCCGGCCGCGCCGGCGGAGTCGCAGGCTGGCGAAGACGCCGCACAGTCAGCGCGTATCTCCGAATTTCTCAGCGGACTGAGCATTCTGCCGGATCGCAAGTCCCGCATCGTCGAGATCCGCTACACCTCGACCGACCCGGCATTTGCCGCGCGAGCCGCCAACGCGGTCGCGGCCGCCTATATTCAGACGAGCCTCGAGTTCAAGCTCAATACCTCGAAAGAGGCCGGAGACTTTCTGTCGGACCGGCTTGGCGAGCAGCGCAAGGCGGTCGAAACGAGCGAACGCGCGCTGCAGGACTTCAAGGAACAGAACGGCGCTGTCGCCATGGCGGAAGGGACGTCGTCGATCGCCGTTCAGCGGCTCACCGATCTGAACGGTGCGCTCATCAAGGCTCGCACCGAGCGGATCAACAAAGAGGCGCTCTACAACCAGCTCAAGTCGATGCAGGTGACCGGCGCGATCGAGACGTTCCCCGCGGTGCTGGCCAACGACTACATCCAGGGACTCAAGACGAATCTCGCGCAGCTGCAGCGGGAACAGGCGCAGCTCGGTGAGCGGTATCTCGAGAACCATCCCGAGATGACGAAGGTCAAATCCGCGGTCGAGACCGCGAACGCCAAGCTCACGAATGAGATCGGGAAAGTCGTCGAAGGCGTCAACAGCGAGTATCGCGCGGCGCTTGGGCAGGAGCAGAGCCTGCAGGGAGCGATGCAGTCCCAGAAGAACGAAGCCATCCAGGGTAACAGGATGGACATCGCCCACGCGGTGCTGAAGCGCGAGGCCGACAGCAATCGCGAGGTCTACGAGAGCCTGCTCCAGCAGACCAAGGAGACGGGAATCACCGGCGAACGCCGGGCGACGAACGTGCGGGTCATCGACCCGGCGGAAGTGCCGCGCGGCCCGATTTCGCCAAACGTCCGCGCCGACATGACCTTCGCGTTCGTCGCCGGCCTGGTGCTGGCAGTCGGCCTGGCCTTCGGGTTCGAGTATCTCGACAACCGGATCAAGACACCGCAGGAGCTCAAGGCCCACCTCGGAATTCCGTTCCTCGGCATGGTGCCGATCGTGGCCAATGACAAGCAGCCGAACCCGCTGCTCGACAACGGGGTGCCACAGAATTTCTCGGAAGCATTCAAGTCCGTCAGAACCAACGTGCTGTTCTCCTCGGCGGAGGAAGGGATGCGGTCGCTGGTGGTCACGAGCGCGGGGCCGGGCGAGGGCAAGAGCCTGGTGGCGAGCAACCTCGCGATGGCGCTCGCGCAGGCCGGGCAGCGCGTGCTGCTGATCGACGCCGACATGCGCCGGCCGCGGGTCCACGAGATCTTCGGCGGCGAGCAGGAGCCGGGGCTTTCGAACGTCCTCGCCGGGAACTCGAAAACGAGCGAAGCGATCCGCAAGAGCAAGACCACCGGGCTGTGGGTGATGCCCGCGGGGCACATTCCGCCGAACCCTGCGGAGCTGCTCGGCTCGCGGCGCTACACGGATTTCATGGCGTCGCTCGGGGTCCACTTCGACTGGGTCGTGCTCGACACGCCGCCAGTCATGGTGGTGGCTGACAGCTCGATCGTCGCCAACCAGTCGTCCGGGGTCGTGTTCGTCGTCCGGGCGGACCACACGAGCCGCCACGCGGTTCGCGCCGCCGTCGAACAGCTCGAAGCCGCGAACGCGCATCTGCTCGGGTCGGTGCTGAACAGTGTCGACCTGGTGCGGAATCCGTATTACTACTCCGCGTACTACCGGAAAGACTACGCCCGGTACTACGTTTCGGCGGGCGCCGGCAGGTAGTCCCCCGCGTATCGATTCCGTGCAGGCCGTGACCAGCCGAAGCGGCGGTTCACGGCCTGCGCGCGATAAACCTCCTTGCACTCTCACCTTTCTCCGGTCCGCGGCTCGGGCGGGCGCCAGCCAGCGGTGTTGCACCTCGTGCCCGCGCTGTTCGACGCGACCGATGGAATCATCGGTGGCGCCGAGCGGTACGTGCTGGAGCTCGCCCGGCACATGGCCAACGTCGTGCCGACCCGGCTCGTGACGTTCGGCCAGCGTGCTCGCGACGAACGGATCGGTCCGCTGCAGGTCCGCGTCGTAGCGGACCCGTGGTTCGTGCGCGGTCAGCGGTCCAACCCTGTTTCGTCAGCGGTGCTCGGCGAAGTGCGGCGCGCGACGATCGTCCACTGCCATCAGCAGCACGTCGTTGCGAGCAGCCTTGCGGCCTTCACCGCACGCGTGCTCGGGCGGCGCGTGTTCTGCACCGACCTCGGCGGTGGCGGCTGGGACGTCTCGGCCTATGTCTCCACGGACCGCTGGTATCATGGACATCTCCACATCAGCCAATACAGCCGCAGGGTCGCGGGTCACGACCGCACGGCCTCCGCGCACGTCGTCCTGGGCGGCGTCGACGCCTCCCGCTTCTCGCCCGGCGAAACGGCCGATCGCGACGGCACGGTACTGTTCGTCGGCCGCATCCTGCCCCACAAGGGCGTGAACGACCTGCTCGATGCGCTGGATCCGGACGTGCCGGCCGAGATCATCGGCCCGGCTCCGAACCCGCAGTACCTCGCGGACCTCGAGGAACGCGCCCGCGGCAAACGCGTCCGCTTCAGGGCCGCTTGCGACGATGCCGCGCTGGTCGAGGCCTACCGGCGGGCTGCCTGCGTCGTCTTGCCGAGCGTGTATAGAGACGTCTACGGCGGCGAAACACGTGTGCCCGAGCTGCTGGGCCAGACGCTTCTGGAAGGCATGGCCTGTGGCACTCCCGGGCTGTGCACGGACGTGGCGAGCCTGCCCGAAGTGGTCGAGCATGGACGAACGGGTCTCGTGGTCCCGCCGAACGATCCTCACGCATTGCGAGCGGCCATTCGCTGGATGCTGAGCCACCCGGATGAGCGCGCCCGCATGGGAGAACGCGGGCGCGAGAGCGTGATCGAGCGATTCAACTGGCCAGCCGTCGTCCGCCGTTGCCTGGAGGCCTACGCCGCATGATTCTTCAACGCGCGGCTCGACGTGCCGTCCAGGTCGTGGGCCAGGATTCGCGACTGGCTCGCACCGCGCGACCGATCTACGCCCGCGCACTCTCATGGCTCGCCCAGGGACACGGCATCCCGTGGACCATCAATGGCACCGCGTTTCGCATCAACCCGGATCAGCGTCATCGAATGGGTGAGCACTACGATGCGGACGTTGCTGCCTACCTGCGCACGCACATCCGGCCAGGATCCACCTGCTTCGACGTGGGAGCCAACGTGGGTGTCTATGCCCTGCAGTTCGCGCGGTGGACCGGCCCGGGCGGACGGGTGGTGGCATTCGAACCGAATCCGGTCGCGGCGGCCACCCTCCGCGACCACATTCGCATGAACGAGCTCGCGGCAAGCGTCGAGGTCGTCCAGGCCGCACTGGCGGAGCGATCGGGTCTTCGCACACTTCACATGGCGGATGCGGACGGCATGAGCCGGCTGGGGACGCCAAACCCAGAGATTGCGGCGCGCACCAGCCCGGTCGATGTGGCGGTCACCACGCTGGACGACTACTGCGGCGCCACCTGCTCGACGCCGGACTGGCTGCTGATCGATGTCGAGGGTTTCGAGCTCGCCGTGCTGTCCGGCGCACGGCGGACCATCGCTCGCCACCGCGCCAGGTTGCACGTGATCGTCGAGATGCATCCCGACGCCTGGAACGTCGCCGGATGGACGCGACAGGCGGCGGAAGCCCTGCTCGAAGAGCTGGAGCTGTCTGCCGCCCCGTTGTCTGGCCAGACCGATCCGCTCGGAACGTACGGGCACGTACTGCTGCGCCCACGGTCCGAGATCGGCCGTATCGCCGCGGCCGTCACGTCATGCGGGTGACCCACCTGACGCCGTCCGGTGAGATGGGGGGCGCGGAATGCGTGATCCTCGAATGCATCGGCGTAGGTGATGGCTGGACGGGCACCCAGAGCTCGGTGGTGACCCTCGGTCCCGGCCCGTTCCTGAACGCCGCCGAGCGGCTCGGTGCGACGACGCGCCTGGTCGAGGCGCCGCCGACGCTCGCCGCCCTCGGTGAAGCATTCGTTTCCTCAGCGGCGGTCGTGCGCGGGTTGTTCGCCGCCGTCTGGGCGTTCCCGGCATTCTTCCGTCGCTTCTCCAGAACGATCGCGGACCTGGTCCCGCACGTCATTCACTCGCACGGGATCAAGACCCACGTGCTCGGCGCCTTGCTGTCCCGGCGTGCGCCAGTCATCTGGCACATCCACGACTACGTCGGGACGCGAGCCGTCTCGTCGCGGCTGCTCCGTCTGCTCGCGCACCGATGTTCGCTGGCGATCGCGGTTTCGGAGAGCGTCGCGCAGGACGCGCGGCGTCACCTTCCCGCCCGGCTTCCGCTGATCGTGGTGCACAACTCGGTCGATTGCCGCAGGTTCTCTCCGGAAGGCCGCGCACTGGACCTCGATGCGCTGTCGGAGCTGCCCCAGGCGCCTCCCGGCAC
>JACDBQ010000555.1 GCA_013694845.1 Acidobacteriota bacterium | reverse complement strand
CTATTGAACGAATTGTTTCGCGTTTCGGTGTCGCCGATCGGCGACGGCGTCCGTTCTCCGCTCGGATCGTGTCCCGTGCGCCCGCTGCGGTTCCTCAGTCGCGAAGGAACCGCAACCGGCACACATGCAGGACACGCCAATGCAGACGGACACCATCACGTTACGGGAGCTGACGATTCGATACTCGGTCAAGGCCGACACCACGGGTCAGCCGGCCTTGATTGGCCGCACGATCAGCACTCCCGCCGCTTCGGCCGCTGCACTTGCGGCGCTGCTGCAGGACGAGCCCGGCGAAGTCTTCTCGATTCTGTGTCTCTCCACGAGCATCGAGTGATCGCCTATCACGAGGTGAGCCGCGGCACGCTCGACGCAACGCTAGTCCACCCGCGCGAGGTCTTCAAGGCCGCCTTGCTGGCGAACGCCGCCGCGATCATCGTCACGCATTATGTGGCGCGCCACATAATGCGTGTTATGTGCCCGGTCCGGTTATGTGGCGACTCAAATTGAGAACAGGGAACTGCTTCGTTTCGTTCGACGGCGGGACACATAACGCCCGTCGCCCGTTTCGAGACCACGTTGCGTGAACGGCCCGCCTCGACGCACAATTCAACCGAGCGTATCGTCCCTCAAACGGCCGACGGCGCACACGCGCCCGCGAGAACGTTGACTGAGTATGCGAATCGCCGTCGTATCGGACATCCATGGGAACCTCACGGCGCTGGACGCTGTGATCGCGGATTTGAAGGAGGTCAGTCCAGACCTGATCGTGCATGGCGGCGATCTCCTTGGCGGTGGCGCGCGCCAGGCCGAAGTCGTCGATCGCATCCGCGATCTCAACTGGCCGGGAGTTCACGGGAATACCGATGAGATGCTGTGGAACCCAGACCGGGCCGCAGAGCACCTCCGAGCTCCCGCGCTCCAACGCGTTCGCGAGATCACCTTTCAATTCATCGCCGCGGCCGTCGACGCGATCGGCGAAGAACGACTCACTTGGTTGCGGACGCTCCCTACATGCTGGTCAGGGAACGATCTGACGGTCGTTCATGCCGGTCCCGACGACGTGTGGCGCAGCCCGTCAGCGGATGCGTCTGACGAAGAGCTCGTGAACACCTACGGTTCCCTCGGAAGCCGGCGCGTCATCTATGGACATATCCACCGCGCCTATCTTCGGCAACTGCCCTCATTCGCCCTCGCGAATTCCGGCAGCGTTAGCCTTTCATACGACGGCGATCCCCGGTCCGCGTACGCGGTTGTCGACGACGATCAGATCACGATTCGGCGCGTGGAATACGATATCGAGCGCGAAGTGAAGACGCTTTTCGAGATGCAGTACCCGTACGCGGCATGGGTCGCCGACATGCTCCGCAAGGGCACGTATGTGCCGCCGCCAGGCTAGACTGGGTTTCATCGCGACCAAGTATCACCTCAGATCGTTGGGCTCAAATTGCGAAGGCGCGTTTTGTTCGATCAGTCTCTCCAGAAGAAAAGGCGCGGCACGTCGAGTGTGACATGCCGCATGCCCCTCAGAGCGAGGCGAGCCACGCCAGAAGCGCCGGGTCGTCCCGCCACGCCGGCCTACGCGCCAACGCGACAGAGAATTCCGACGGTGCCTCGCACGCCCGCACGGCGGCTTCCTTCGATCGCACCGTAATCTCCGCGTACCGATTCGTCGTCGTGATTTGCGCGTGGCCTAACCATCCCCGGATCACATTCATTTCGACACCAGCTTCAAGCAGGTGCACCGCCGTCGTGTGTCGGAACACGTGGGGCGTGATCCGTCCCGGCGGGTGGTCCGCGGCGGCCTCGAGGCACCGAGTGTGATGGCGCACGAGTTTATAGATGCCGAAGCGTGTGAGCGGATACCGACCGTGCGCGATGAACACCGGCGCGTGCGGCGTATCGGTCGTGCCGTCGTATGCAAGGAGACGGGCCAGCTCACGCGCAGTCTCGTCCCACAGCGGGCAGGCGCGCCACTTATCGCCTTTGCCGTGCAGCCGTACACGCGGTGGGCGTCTCAGATCGAGATGCTCGACGCGCAGATCGGCCACCTCCTGTACCCGCGCCCCGGTGTTATACAGCAGGAGGAGCAGGACGCGATCACGCAGAGCCCGCCGCCCACGGGCAGGCAACTGCGCGAACAACGTTGCCACTTCGTCGCGCTCCAGATAGCGAGTCTCCGGCGGTGCGGCCCGTTTGGTGGGAATGGCCACGACGCGCTGCCCGACGTCGAGTAGCTCGGGAAGGCGTCCCGCCAAATAACCGAAGAACATGTGGATGGCCGCCAGCCGCTGATTGCGCGTGTGGACGCCGTTGTGGCGGTCGACTTCCAGATGCTTGAGGAACTGGAGCACGCGATCGAAGGTGAGATCGCCGATCGTGAGGCGGGTGATCGGCCGACCGACCGCGCGTGCCAGGAATGCGAGGTAGAGCCGCAACGTGTCGCGATAGCTGCGAATCGACGTCACGCGCAGCCCCTTCTGGGCGACGAGATAGTCGACGACAAACGCATGCAGATGTGGACCCAGGGGGGCGGCCATCATGGCGTCACCTCCGCGGTCGCGTGTGGCGCGAAGGTCGAAAAGCGACGATTCGCTTCGTCGAGTAGCTCCTCGGTCATCGTGAGATAGACGGCGGTCGCCGAGGGATTGATGTGCCCGAGGAAGGTCGAGAGGTGCGGCAGCCGCACGGCCGGATCCACACCCGCGCGGTACCAGCGGAGCAGCGCGCCGACGGCGAACGAATGCCGAAGATCGTGCACCCGAGGCCTGCGAGTCCCTGGTGGGACGACGAAGCCCAGTCGCGGGATCAGGTGATCGCGGAATGCATTGCGAATCGAATTGGGACTCACGCCTCGGTGGCCATTGAACGTGAACAGCGGCGCCGCTGGTGATCGCTGCTGCGCGTGGCGCGACTGCTCGACATGCATCCGCAAGACGCTTTCAAGCCGGGGACCGAAGGGGACCAGCCGGCTCTTGCCGAACTTGCTGTTACGAATCCACAAGACGCGCCGCTCGAGATCGAGATCGCCGACAGTCAGACGTGAGACCTCGCCGATCCGCAGGCCGAGGCCGTACAACACGGCGAAGATCGCGTAGTACGTCGGGCCGCGTCGCGGCCCACGGTTGCGATCCGGGAGCAGTCGGGACATCTCCAACAACTGCCGCATCTGCGCCATGTTGAACAGAAACGGCCGTCGGCATGGCCCCTCCCGGCGTCGAGTCGCTCGAACGGGCGACGCGCGGAGCACCTGCTGCGCCATCATCAACTCGAAGAATCGTCGGACGGTCCCCAGCAGATCGTTGTCCGACCTCGCTTCGGGTCGAGGCCGTGAGGCGAGAAACGCATCGATCACGTCTCTCGAGATGGCGTCGACCGTGGCGACGCGCTGCGCGACGAGGAAGCGATCGAAGAGGCGCAGCGCGCGGGCCTCGCCCGCGAAGCGACAGCCGATGGTGCATTTTGCCTTCACGTAGATCGTGATCGGCTCGGCGAGCACACTGTGGAACGTCAAGCCCAGGGCGGTCATAGGACCTCCTCGCCGTCACCGAGCGCGACCTGGCGAAGGGTCTCGACGGCGATCTTGCCGTAGATGTGCGTCGTCTGCGGCTGCCGATGG
>JACDBQ010000542.1 GCA_013694845.1 Acidobacteriota bacterium | reverse complement strand
GAGTTTACCAAAAGGTGGTGGACGACGGTGTAGGGAATTACTCCATTCCATGTGCCCCCAAGCGACGGGAGCGGGTCTATCCAGCCGATTTACATGGAGTTCCGGGCTGACTCGACCGTGTTTTCTACCGGCCGCCGTGGCACGGCATTTGGATGACAGCCCGACGGTAGATCGTGTTCCAGGAGTGCGGAGATCGTAAAATGCATACCGAACCCGGGCCGGAACGACCGGACCCAACGCCCGACGAGGACTCGGAAAAGGCTCCGGTGACTCCGACGGACGAACCCAAACCCGTGCCCGTCCAGGACCCGCCGGCGGAGCCGAACACGTCCCCGTACGTGGTGAAGGGGTGACAGGCGGGCCAGTAAAAGCGAGAATTGACATGAATGAAGCGGTCAAGGGCCGAGAGCCAGGGGAACGCAAGGAGCGTCGCGGGTTTGCCTCGATGTCTCCCGAGAAGCAGCGAGAGATCGCCAGCAAAGGGGGTCGGGCCGCGCATCAGAAGGGGACCGCTCACGAGTGGACCTCTGAAGAAGCGCGCTCGGCCGGCCGAAAAGGTGGTCAGATCAGTCGCGGCGGCCGTGGCCGTCTCAACGAGGCGGCTGAGGACGGCTCGCGTCCGGAACCCGACGAAACGGATCCGACGAGCGGACAGCAGTAGCGTGCAAGAGTCCAGACAGGACGGAGGCGTGTGCGTATGTTGAAACGGGTAGCGATGGCGATGGTCGTGGTGTCCTTGATCGCCACGGCGGCGGCGGCGCAGAATGCCCCGGCAGGGCAGTCAGCAACCGGTCAGCCGCCAAGCGGTCAGCCGCCAAGCGGTCAGCCGCCAAGCGGTCAGCCGCCAAGCGGTCAACCGCCAATGGAGCAGCCGACTACGCCGACGGAAACCAGGCGGGCAACCACCACCACCCTGGGGGATACCGGCCTCTGGTTCGTTCCGACCGGCGAGGTGCTACCGGCGCGCCGTTGGTCTGTCAGCGGTTACCGGGTGAATTTCGACTACACCCAGGGTTTCACTGACGTCTCGAACTTTCCGCTCACGATCGGCTACGGTCTCGGTGACCGCGCTGAGCTGTTCGGCGCCTGGAACGTCGTGCGGCGCATCGATCGTGACGTGCGGCCGGTGTTTACCGCTAACCCGGAATCCGGCGGCATCGTCAACGACTACCCATTCGTGAACGACGGATGGTCGGGGAATCAGCTCGGCGACCTGTGGCTCGGCGCGAAGGTCAATCTGTCCTCGCAGTGGCGACAGCAGCCCGCCGCGTTCGCGCTGCGCGGGATGGTCAAAGTGCCAACCGCGAAGGACGACGACGAAGGAGTGGGCACGGGCAAGCTCGATTTCGCGATCGACGCGATCGTCAGCAAGGAAGTCAACGAGCGGGTCGAGTTTTCGGGCTACGGCGGAATGATCTTCCGTGGTAAACCGGATGACGTCGAGCTGAGCAATGGCTTTCGCTGGGGTGTGGGCGCCGGTTTTCCGAGCCGCCGGAGTCTTCGGCTGACCGCGGAGCTGCACGGCGAGAAATACCTCGATGATTCGATCGCGCTCTCGCGATCGATTACTGGAACGGACGGAACATTCGCGCCGTCCGTGACCAATCTTACTTCGCCCGTCAACGCGTCCATCGGCCTGACCTGGCTGGCCAGGAGCGGTTTTTTCGCTGGCGCTGGGCTGAACTACAGCATCAAGACGGACGGCCGCAGTGACTTCGGCCCCTACGACGACGAGACGGGTGACTCGCTCGGTCTGCAGTTGCGTCTCGGCTATCACCCGGGTGTGCGCATCTACGTCGCACCGGCCCCCCCACCACCGCCGCCCGCGGCTCCGGCTGCCGCCCCGGCCCACGATCTCTCCGTCAAGGCAGCCTGTGATCCCTGTACGGTTGATGTGGGTAAAGTCACGACCGTAACGGCGACACCGCAGTCGTCCATCGGCTGCTCGGTCACCTACCGGTGGTCCGCCCCGACCGGGACGTTCGCCGACGCGAGCGCGAAGTCGACGACGTGGACGGCCCCGATGCAGGAGGGCGCGGTTCCGGTCACCGTCACCGTGACGTGCCCGCAGGACGGCAAGACCGCGACCGATACCGTCAATGTCCAGGTCGTCAGGCCGGCCGTGAGGGAGATCGTTTTCGAGGACGTGCACTTCGACTTCGATCGCTACTCCCTGCGGCCCGAAGCGACTCGCGCACTCGATGAAGCGGTGAAGGCACTGCAGACCGACGCGGGGCTCCGGCTCGAGATCGAAGGGCACACCTGCAACATCGGTACGGCCGAATACAACCTCGCGCTCGGCGAGCGCCGCGCCCACGCCGTGCGCGACTACCTCACCTCGCGTGGCATTGTCGCCGACCGCCTTCGCGCTGTGAGCTACGGAGAAGAGCGTCCGAAACACGATAACGCCCGCGAGGAGACCCGCCGTCTCAATCGTCGCGCGGCGCTCGTCGTGCGGCTGCAGCGGTAAGAGCCTTCAGCCCGTCAACTGTCAGCTGTCAGCCTTCAAACGCTGATAGCTGATAGCTGATAGCTGATAGCTGAGGAGAAGCGATGCGCTTTGTGAATGCCTACCTCGTCGGGTATTTCCTCCTGGTGATCGGCGCGCTGGCGGCATTGTGGTATGGCGGTGTCCTCCGGCAGGTTTCCCCGATGTGGATTGCGATCGGTCTGGTTATCGCCGTCGGCCTTGGGATCATGCTGTCGGTGTCGGCAGGAAAGCCGGACATCCCGCGCGGGTCGTAATCAACTCTCGGCTTGGCTCTCAGTCACAGCTCAAAGCCCGACTCAAAGCCTGGGGCCCAAAGCCAAAGCCTAGAGCCAGTCAAACGGCGCCGTTGGTTCCGTGCGAACCCTCCGGCGCTTTTTTTGTCTTAGGGCGATGCGGCAGCCGATCGAATCCGGAACGCCTTTTGAGATCGAATCCGGAACGCCTTTTGAGTACGTTGCTGCTTGCTGATGGGGATCCGCTACATCCGTGTTTCGTTTCTCGTGCTCGCGCTGGTCGGCGCGTCCGGTTGTAAGGAAGAGAATGGTGTCAAGGTCGCCAGCTTCACCTTCAACGGCAACCGGGCGGTGACCGTCACCCAATTGAGGCAGGTACTGGCGACACAGGCGAGCTCGAAGCTGCCCTGGGGCCCGAAGAAGTACTTCAGCCGTGAGCAGTTCGAAGCGGATCTCAAACGGATCGTCGCGTTCTATACGGATCGCGGGTATCCCAACGCGCGGGTGTCGTCGTTCGACGTGCAGTTGAGCCAGGACCAGACGTCGGTCAAGATCGCACTCAACATCGCCGAGGGAGAACCGATCCGCATTGAGCGGATCGCGCTGGAGGGGTTCGAGTCGCTGCCGGCCGAGCACCGGACCACCCTCGAGACCGGCATGCCGCTGAAGCCCGGTCTGGCGCTCGATCGAGCCTTGATGCAGGCCAGCCGGGAAGCAGCGCTCGACGAACTGCGCGACCACGGCCATCCGTACGCCTCGGTGCGCGTCGAGGATCGGCCGGGCAGCAGCGAACGGCTCCGCGTGCTGGCGTTTCGAGCGGATCCCGGCCCGGTGGCGCACCACGGCGACATCGAAATCTCGGGCAACACGTCGGTCAGCGACAACGTCGTCCGACGACACCTTACCTTCAAGCCGGGTGACCTCTACCAGCTGAGCAAGCTGCGCGAGAGCCAGCGGAAGCTTTACGGGCTCGAGCTGTTCCAGTTCGCGAACGTGGAGCCGATCCGGTCTGAGGAGCGCGCGACGATCGTGCCGACCCGCGTGACGGTCACGGAGGGTAAGCATCGCAAGGTGAACTTCGGCCTAGGCTACGGCACCGAAGAAAAGGCTCGCGCGGAGATCGACTGGCGCCACGTCAACTTTTTCGGCGGCGCGCGGACGGCGGGGGTCCTGGCGCGTTACTCAGGCATCGACGGCGGTGTCCGTCTCAATCTCAACCAGCCGTACCTGTTCTCGCCACGCTACTCGTTCGGCCTGAGTGGTCAGGCATGGCACACGACCGAACCGGCGTTCACCCTCGACACGAGGGGTGGACGGGCGACGGTCACGCGTCAGTTCGCGCGCGGGGGCGGCCAACTCTTCGGCGGACGCCCGTCGATGACGCTGGCTCTGACCTACGCGAACGAGTTCGAGAGCTACGAGATCTCCAACGAGGCGCTGGAGGACCTCTCGTTCCGCGACGAGTTGATCTCGCTCGGGCTCGACCCGCGGCGCGGCACTGGCGAGGGGCAGCGATCGGCGCTCATCCTCGATGCGAGCCGGAACGCCACCGACAATCTTCTCGACGCGAAGCGCGGATATCTGGCGTCGGTGCATCTTGAACAGTCGGGGACGTTCCTTGGCGGTTCGTACGACTACTACGAGTTGACAGCGGAAGGGCGCTTTTACCAGAAGGTCGCCAACAAGATCGTGCTCGCGACGCAGGTCCGAGGCGGCTCGATCGATGCGCAGGGCTCCTCGGACGTGCAGGTACCGTTCTTCAAACGGTACTTCCTCGGCGGCGCCTCCAACCTTCGAGGCTGGGGGCGGTTCGAAGTCGCGCCGCTCAGTGGCTTCGGCCTGCCCATCGGCGGCACGACCTTCCTGAACGTCTCCGCCGAAGTGCGCTTTCCCGTGTGGAACGCCCTCGGCGGCGTCATCTTTGTCGATGGTGGGAACGTCTGGACCGAGACGTGGGACTTCAACGTCACCGATCTGCGCTACAACGTCGGTCCGGGTCTTCGCTACAACACGCCGATCGGCCCCATCCGCGCGGACCTGGGTTATCAGCTGAACCCGATCGCCGGCCTCCTGGTGAACGGCAAGCCCGAGGCGCGCCGGTTCCGGTTCCACTTCAGCATCGGCCAGGCCTTTTAATGGGTGCTTGGTGCTTGATGCTCGATGCTCCGTGCTTTCCCGTTCACCTCGATTGCGGTGAAGCCGACATATCCGGGTTTTCCTCATGAGATCGCTTCGCAGGCTTCTCCAGGGCGTCGCACTGCTCGGCACATTGATCGTGGGCGTGATGGCGGTGGCGCTCATTGTGTCGCAGACCCCGTGGTTCCGCGACTGGCTGCGCCGTTACGTCGTCCGAGAATCGAAACAGTATCTCAACGGGGAGCTCTCGATCGGCGGGCTCGGCGGGAATCTCTTTTTCGGTGTGCAGTTGAGCGATGTCGCGCTGGATGTCTCGGGCGAGCGAGTGGTGGCGGTAAAGAACGTCGAGCTCGATTACAGCGTCTTCCGGCTGGTGTCGTCAGGCATGGTGATGGACGAGATCAAGTTGAACCAGCC